>NZ_BAABBP010000007.1:0-144424 GCF_039538025.1 Comamonas faecalis | reverse complement strand
GGCATTGCGCCACGCCACAGCTGACGGCGATGACTTCGGTGGCGGCGCCTTTTTCCTTGAGGCGTACGGCCTCTTCGACGGCAATCTCGTCAAAGGGGTTCATGCTCATCTTGACGTTGGCGATGTCCACGCCCGTGCCATCGCTCTTGACGCGCACTTTGACGTTGTAGTCGACCACGCGTTTGACGGGGACGAGGATTTTCATGGTGGCTCCTTGTAAATAATCAGTTGAGCAGGCCGGTCAGGCGCTGGCGGATGAGTGCCTCGGCCTCGGCCATGATGCGGTCGAGCAGCTGCTGCACGCTGGGTACGTCGTCGATCAGGCCGGCGACCATGCCGCAGGACCAGACGCCGGCTTCCATGTCGCCTTGCTGCATCACGCGGGGGTAGACGCCGGCGACCTCGGGGACGATGTCGGCAAACGTGAGGCTGTTGCCCAGCTGGCGCTCTTTCTCGATCACGCGCTGGGTGGCGTCGTTGAGCAGCACGCGCTCGGTGTTGCGCAGCGGGCGCATGATCAGGCGCGTGTCGAGCTCGCTGGCGGCGACGATGGCGTCCTTGACGTTCTGGTGCACCGGCGCCTCTTTCGTGGCGATGAATCGCGTGCCCATGTTGATGCCGTCCGCGCCCAGCGCCAGCGCCGCCACCAGTGAGCGCCCGTCGGCCATGCCGCCCGAGGCGACGAAGGGAATGGACAGCTCCTTGGCCGCGCGCGGCAGCAGGATGAAGTTGGGCACGTCGTCCTCGCCCGGGTGGCCGGCGCACTCGAAGCCGTCGACGCTGATCGCGTCGCAGCCGATCGACTGCGCCTTGAGTGCGTGGCGCACCGAGGTGCATTTGTGGATGACCTTGATGCCCGCGTCCTTGAGCGCCGGCAGCCACTTCTGCGGGTTGTTGCCCGCGGTCTCGACGATCTTGACGCCGCCGTCGATGATGGCCTGCACATAGCCGGGGTAGTCCGGCGGGTTGACCGCGGGCAGAAAGGTCAGGTTCACGCCGAAAGGCTTGTCGGTCAGCTCGCGGCAGCGCGCGATTTCCTGGGCCAGCAGCGCGGGCGTCTTCTGCGTCAGGCCGGTGATCAGCCCCAGCCCGCCGGCGTTGGAGACCGCCGCGGCCAGCTCGGCAAAGCCGACGTAGTGCATGCCGCCCTGGATGATGGGACGCTCGATGCCAAAGAGTTCGGTGATGCGGGTTTTCATGGTGGCTTACTCCGGTGCAATGCCCTTGTCGCGAATGATCTGGCCCCAGCGCTGGTAGTCGCTGCGCACGCGCTCGGCCATCTCGGCCGGGCCCTGGAAGTGCGCGATGGCGCCAGCGCCCAGCAGCTTGTCCTGGATTTCCTTGTCGGCCAGGATTTGCTCGACCTCGGACGCGATGCGGTCGACGACGGCCTTGGGCGTGCCCAGCGGCGCCAGCAGGCCGCCCCAGGAGACCGCGTCATAGCCCTTGACGCCCTGCTCGGCAATGGTCTTGACGTCGGGCAGCATGGACACGCGCTCGGGAGAGCCGATGGCGATCGCGCGCAGCTTGCCCGCCTTGATGTGCGGCAGTGCCGCCACCAGGTCGGCGTACATGATGGGTACCTGGCCGCCAATGGTGTCGGTGATCGCCGGAACGCCGCCGCCGTAGGGGATGTGCTGCATCTCGAAGCCGGCCATTTGCTGCAGCAGCTCCATGCTCAGGTGGCCAAAGCTGCCGGCGCCCGAGCTGGTGTAGTTCAGCGGTGTCTTCTGCGCCTTGGCGTAGGCGATCAGGCCGTTGAGGTCGGTCACGTCGGGCAGCAATTTTGGGTTGACGACGATGACGATGGGCAGGTCATACACCGTGGCCACCGGCGTGAAGTCCTTCACCGTGTCGTAGCCCGTCTTGCGGTACAGGTGCGGCGCCAGCAGCGTGGGCGTGGCCAGCATGACCAGCGTGTAGCCGTCGGGCGCGCTCTTGGCCACCTGGGCCGCTGCGATGGAGCCCGAGGCGCCGGGGCGGTTGTCGACAATGACGGTCTGCTTCAGGCGCTCGCCCAACTGCTGGCCGACGATGCGCGAGGCCGTGTCGGTGGGGCCGCCGGCCGGAAAGGGCACGACCAGCCGGATGACTTTTGCCGGCCAGGCGCCTTGGGCCAGTGCGGTGCCGCCCAGGCCGGCCAGCAGCGGCGCGGCAGCCAGGGCCAGCGCGGTGCGGCGAGTGATGGCAGGGTGTTTCATATCGACTCCTTCAAACTAACGGACATGGCGATTGCATCGCCATAAAAACAGACATTCGTCACTTCGTGGAAATGGCGCCCGTCATCCCGGCGCAGGCCGGGATCGAGTGCCCCGGCCTCTGGATGCCGGGCTGCGCCGCAATGGTGTGGGACGGTGGTCATTGCACGATAAAGGCATCAAACCATTACCCATCAAGTGGTTGGCGCGGTGCCTCTCAGGCTTGCGGCTTGTCCGTTGCTCATGGCCAGCGGACGCCACTTCTTTTCACAGCATGGCTCGGTGTGTCAATCAAGGCGAGCACCGGCATCCTCGACCAGTTTCTTCCACACGGGCAGGTCGCGCTGGTAGTTTTGCTGGAATTCTTGCGGGCTGTTCATCATCGTCGAGAAGCCTGCGCCCTGGATGCGCTCGATCACCTTTGGGTCTTTGGCGATTTCGCGCAGATGGCCATAGAGCTGGTCGACGATGGACTGCGGGAGTCCGGCAGGGGCACCCAAGGCAACCCATCCAAAAATGGCGTATGCCTCGTCTTGCACCCCTTGCTCATGGATGCTGGGCACATTGGGCAGGATGTCCATGCGCTGCGTGCCCGTGACGCCAATGGCTTTCAGGCGCCCGTTATCGATGAATGCCTTGGTGTTCTGGGCACTGGAGAAACACAACTGGATTTGCTCGCCCAGCAGATCCTGAATCATGGGCGCCTCGCCTTTGTAGGCGGAATGCACCATGTCGGACTCCGTGGACTTGCTCATGTAAGCGCCGGCCAGGTGCGCGTAGGAGCCGACGCCCCATGAACCATAGGAAGCCTTGCCCTTGTTGGCCTTGAGCCAGGCCAGCAATTCCTTCATGTTGTTCGCCGGCACGGAGGGGTGCACGACCAATGTGACCGGCGCCGCCGCGATCTGGCTGATCAGCGACAAGTCTTTTTGCGGGTTGTAGGGCAGCTTGGTGTAGAGGAACTGATTGATGAGCATCGATGTGCTCAGGGATAACAGCAGGGTATATCCATCCGCAGGCGCTCTGGCGACCGTGTCGGTGCCCAGAATGCCTGAGGCACCGCCCTTGTTCTCGATGATCACTGGCTGTCCGACGCGCTGCGATAGTGACTCGCCGATCGTGCGCGCGACGAGATCGGTCGCGCCTCCGGCATTGAAAGGCACCACCAGCCGGATTGGCTTGCTCGGCCAGGGCTTGCCCGTTTGCGCTGCAGCGCTTCCCAGCCAGCTTGTCCCACCCAGGGCCATTGCACCTTGCAACAATGCACGGCGCCCAATTTTTGGTTGTTGTGTTCGAGTCATTCGGATTTCCTTGAAAGTGCCTCGGACGCTGAGTGCTGCAGCGCCTGGAGCCATGAAATTGGATGGGGCTTCAGCCCTGGCCAGGCAGCGTCAGCACGCCTTGCGCCTGCAGGGCCTGCAGTTGCTCGTCGCTCAGGGACAGCAGGCGCGTAAGCACCTCGCGCGTGCCTTCGCCCAGCGTGGGCGGGGCCATGCGGATGGGCAGGCGCTGGCCGTCCAGGCGGTAGGGCGGGGCGAACACCGGCGTGGTGCCGGCGACGGGGTGGGGCATGTCCTGCACCAGGCGGCCGCGCTGCGTGCGCTCGCTGGTCAGGGCCTCGTGCAGGCCGGCGACGCGTCCGCAGGGGATGCCGGCGGCGGTGAGGCGCTCGAGCAGCAGGTCGCGCGGGAAGGTGTGGATCAGCTCCTTGAGCATCGGGCCCAGCTCCAGGCGGTTTTTTGCCCGCTCCACGTTGGTGGCGTAGCGCGGGTCTTCGACGATGTCGGGGCGCATGATGACCTGGCGGCAAAATTTCTCGAACTGGGCGTTGTTGCCCACGGCAATGATGAGCGGGCCGTCCGAGGCCTGGAACATGCCGTAGGGCACGATGGAGGGATGGGCGTTGCCGTAGCGCTCGGGGTCGTGGCCGAGCTTGAGCGCGTCCAGGCCGTAGTAGCCCGTGATCATCAGGCCGCAGTCGTACAGCGCCATCTCGATCAGCTTGCCGGCGCCCTTGCGATCGCGCTGGAACAAGGCGGCCAGGATGGCCTGGGCCGCGTACATGCCGGTCATCAGGTCGACTACGGCCACGCCGAACTTGAGTGGTGGGGTGCCCGCCTCGCCGTTGAGCGCCATCAGGCCCGCCTCGGCCTGGATCACCAGGTCGTAGCCGGGGCGCCTGGCCTCGGGGCCGCTCACGTCGTAGCCGGCCACGGCGCAGTAGATCAAGTCGGGCTTGAGCGCCTTGAGCTGCTCGTAGCCCAGGCCCAGCTTCTCGGCGCCGCCGGTCTTGAAGTTGTGGATCACCACGTCGCACTGCGGCACCAGCTCGTGGACGATCTTGTTGCCCTCGGCGCTTTGCAGGTCGATGGTGATGGACCGCTTGTTGCGGTTCATGCTGTTGTAGTAGGTGGTCTCGGTCTTGCCGATGCGCAGTCCCCAGTCGCGCGTGTCGTCGCCGCGACCGGGGTGCTCGACCTTGATCACCTCGGCGCCGAAATCGGCCAGCACCATGGCGCACATGGGGCCGGCAAACACGCGCGAGAGATCCAGCACGCGCACGCCTTGCAGGGGTAAGTCTTGGTCGGACGGATGGGTCGATGCCATGGCTCGCATTCCTTTGTTGCTCAAGTCAGTCGGTTTTCTTCGCGCCCATCAGGGCAATCGTTCCCTGTGCGACAGCGCACAGCTTTTCAGTGCCGCCAGCGAGCACATAGACATCGCAACGGCAGACAGCCTGTGTACGGCCTGCATGCACCGCCGTGGCGCGTACGACAAGCCAATCGCCGACGGCGGGACGCACATAGTTGATCTTGTATTCCGAGGTCACCACACCAGGCCCCAGTGCCATGCCTCCTGCAAAGGTGAGCGCGTTATCCGCCAGGTACGAGACCACACCGCCATGCACAAAGCCGTGTTGCTGCTGGATCTGTTCGGTGATGGGCACACGCAGCTCCACCACCTGCGTCGTGTACTGCGTCATTTCTGCCCGGACCAGGCGACTGAACGGCTGCGCGTCCAGAACCCGTCGCGCGTCTTCAATGGATCGGCTCATACGTCCATCCCTCCTTATGCAAGGCGCACCGGCGCTCAGCCCGGCTTGCTGCTGCGCAGCTTGGCAAAATCGGGCGCGCGCTTTTCCAGGAAGGCGTTGATGCCCTCGCGCGACTCCTCGGTCTCTTGCGACAGCGGCATGTACAGCGCCTCCAGCTCCAGCTGCTGCTCCAGCGTGTTGCGCGGCGCCACGCGGCACAGGTGCTTGATGCGCGCGGTGGCCAGCTCGGGGCCGGCGGCCACCTGCTGCGCCAGCGCCAGCGCCGCGGCCAGCGCCTGGCCGGGCTCGACGAGGCGGTTCACCACGCCCAGTTGGTGCATGCGCTCGCCGCTCACGCGTTCGCCGGTCAGGCACAGCTCGGTCAAGACCTGGCGCGAGACGAATTCGGACAGCAGCGCCGTGGCGCCGCCGTCGGGCGTGAGGCCCACCTTGACGTAGGCCACCGAGAACTGCGCGTTCTTCGCCGCCACCAGCATGTCGCCGGCCAGCGCCAGCGACAGGCCGGCACCGGCGGCCGCGCCCTCCACCGCCATGATCACGGGCTTGGGGCAGTCGCGCAGCGCGCGCACCAGGTTGTGCAGCAGCTCCAGGCGCTGGCGCCGCTCGCCTATGGGCAGCTCGCGCCGGTGGATGAGCTGGCGCAGGTCGCCGCCGGCGCAGAAGTGCCCGCCCTCGCCGGTGACCACGATGGCGCCGACGCTGGCGTCGCCCGCGGCCGCGTGCAGCGCCTCGGTCAGGCCGGTGTAGAAGCCAGGCGTGAGCGCGTTGCGCGCCGCAGGGTTGTTGTTGGACAGCACGAGCACGGCGCCTTCGCGACGCGTGAGCAAATGATCAGGGGTCATCCATGTCTCCTAGGCCAGGCGGGGCCGATAGTTGTCTTGCCCCCTCCCCCTTTGGGGGAGGGCTGGGGTGGAGGCCAGCGGCGGTCATGCCGCCAGGTGTTGCGCGTCATGCGTGCAGCCCCCATCCCCACCTTCCCCCAGAGGGGGAAGGTGTTACAGAGCCATCCAGCGCGCCAGGTGGTGGTCCATGTCGCCGAGCTGGTGGTCGATCATCACCAGGCGCTTGGCGTAGTGCGCCAGCGGCAGCTCCCAGGTCACGCCGATGCCGCCGTGCATCTGGATGGCCTCCTCGGCGATCAGCGTGCCTATCTTGCCGACGCTGTACTTGGCGGCGCTCAAGGCCTTCTCGCGCGCCACGCGGTCGGTCTCGTCGATCGCTGCGGCGGCGTTGATCACGGCCGAGCGCGCCTGCTCCACCTCCAGCAGCATGTCGGCCATGCGGTGCTGCAGGGCCTGGAAGCTGCCGATCGGCACGCCGAACTGCTTGCGCGTGCGCAGGTATTCCAGCGTGTCGCCCTTGGCCTTGTCCATGGCGCCCAGGCTTTCGGCCGCCAGCGCCAGCAGGCCAAAGCCCACCACGCGCTCCAGCAGCGCGTGGCCTGCGCCCTCCGCGCCCAGCAGTGCGTCGGCGCCCACCTGTACGTTGGTCAGCACCAGCTCGGCCGCGTGGCCGCCGTCGATGCGGCCATAGCCGCGCGCGCTGATGCCCGCGGCGTCGCCCGGCACCAGGAACAGCGAGATGCCGGCCTCGTCGCCCACGGCGCCAGCGGTGCGCGCGCTGACCAGGAGCAACTGCGCCTGATCGCCGAAAAGCACCACGGCCTTGGCGCCATTCAGCACCCAGCCATCGCCGCTCTTCCTGGCAGCGGTGGCGACGCGGTTCAGCTCATAGTGGTTGTCGGGCTCGTCATGCGCCAGCGCGGCGATCGCGGTGCCGGCGACGATGTCTTCGAGCCGCGCCTTCTGCGCGTCGCTGCCGGCTTCGGTCAGGGCGCGGCCGACGAGCAGCGCGCCCAGCAGGGGCCCGGTCACCAGGTGGTTGCCCAGGGTCTCGAAGACGAGGGCGATGTCGGGGCCGGCGCCGCCAAAGCCGCCGTCGGCTTCCTTGAACAGTGCGCCAATGGCGCCGATCTCGGCCAGCTTGGCGTAGGTCTCGGCGCTGTAGCCGGTGGCGCCATAGGCCGCCTGGTTGCGGTATTCCGCCGGGTACTGCTCGCTCAGGTAGCGGCCCAGCGCGTCCGCCAGCATGCGGCGGTCTTCGTTGTGTTCAAAGTTCATGGCGATCCCCTCACAGCCCCAGGATCATCTTGCTGATGATGTTGCGCTGGATTTCGTTGGAGCCGCCGAAGATCGACAGCTTGCGGTAGTTGAAGTAGGCGGCAGCGGCCGTCGCGGCCTCCTTGGGGCCTACGGGCGGCTCGGCGTATTCGGCGAACTGCGCCTCCTCGATATAGGGCAGCGCATACGGCCCCATGGCGCGGCGGATCAGCGACAGCAGCTCCTGGCGGATGACGGTGCCGCGGATCTTGAGCATGGAGCTCTCGGCCCCCGGCACGCCGCCGCCCTGCACCGACGCGAGTACGCGCAGGTTGGTCGTGGCCATGTTGTTCAGGTCGATCTCGACCTGCGCCATGCGCGTGGCGAACTGCGGATCCTGCGCCAAGGGCTTGCCATTGCGCTGCACGCGGCTGGCGATGAGCTTGAGCTTTTCCAGCGCCGCCATCGAGAAGCCCACGCCGGCAATGCCCGTGCGCTCATAGGTCAGCAGGTACTTGGCATAGGTCCAGCCCTTGTTCTCCTCGCCCACCAGATTCTCGAGCGGCACCTTCACGTCGGTCAGGAACACTTCGTTGACCTCGGCGTCGCCGTCCAGCGTGCGGATGGGGCGCACCTCCACGCCGGGCTGGTTCATGTCGATGAGCACGAAGCTGATGCCCGACTGGGCCTTGACGTCCTTGTTGGTGCGCACCAGGCAGAACATCATGTTGGCGTGCTGGCCCTGGGTGGTCCAGGTTTTCTGGCCGTTGACGACGTAGTGGTCGCCCTCGCGCACGGCCGTGGTCTTGAGGCTGGCCAGGTCCGAGCCCGCGCCGGGCTCGGAATAGCCCTGGCACCACCAGTCGTCGCCATTGAGGATGCGCGGCAGCCAGTGTTTTTTCTGCGCGTCGTTGCCGAACTTGATCAGCACCGGGCCCAGCATGGACAGGCCGAACGGCACCAGGCGCGGGCCGCCGGCCATGGCGCACTCGTCGTCGAAGATGAACTTCTGGATCGGCGTCCAGCCGGTGCCGCCATGCTCCCTGGGCCAGTGGTAGGCCAGCCAGCCCTTTTTGTTGAGGATGGCATGCCAGCCGTCCTGGTCGGCGCGCGTCAGGCGCTGGCCGGCCTTGACCTTGGCGGCCAATGCTGGTGGCAGGTTGTCCTTGAGGAATGCGCGCACCTCGGCGCGGAACGCCTCTTCTTCGGGGGTGAATTGCAGATCCATGGTGGTGCTCTTTCAGAAAATTTCGAACAGACCGGCCGCGCCCATGCCGCCGCCAATGCACATCGTGACCACGCCCCACTTGACCTTCTCGCCGCGCGCCTTGCGGCGCTGGCCTTCGAGCAGGATGTGGCCCGTGAGGCGCGCACCCGTCATGCCGAAGGGGTGGCCGATGGAGATGGCGCCGCCGTTGACGTTGAGGCGCTCGTTGGGAATGCCGAGCTTGCGCTGGCAGTACAGGGCTTGCGAGGCAAAGGCCTCGTTCAATTCCCACAGGTCGATGTCATCGACCTTCAGGCCGGCGCGCTCCAGCAGGCGCGGCACGGCGAACACCGGGCCAATGCCCATCTCGTCGGGCTCGCAGCCGCCAATGGCAAAGCCGCGGAAGGCGCCCAGGGGCTGCAGGCCGCGCTTCTCGGCCTCCTTGGCCTCCATCAGCACGCAGGCGGCGGAGCCGTCGGACAGCTGCGAGGCGTTGCCGGCGGTGACGAACTTGCCCGTGCCCTTGACCGGCTCGAGCTTGGCCAGGCCTTCGAGCGTGGTCGTGGGGCGGTTGCAGTTGTCGCGCGTGGCGACCACTTCGCGCTGCGTCACCTCGCCGGTTTCCTTGTTCTTCTCGGCCATGGTGGTGGCGCAGGGCACGATCTCGTTGTCGAACACGCCGGCGGCCTGGGCCGCTGCGGTGCGCTGCTGGCTTTGCAGCGAGAAGGCGTCCTGGTCCTCGCGGCTGATGCCATAGCGCTGGGCCACGATGTCGGCCGTGTCGATCATGGCCATGAACAGCGCGGGCTTGTGCTCGACCAGCCAGGGGTCGGCGTCGGCCGGGTTGGTGTTGTTCGAGCGCAGCAGCGAGATGCTCTCCACGCCGCCGGCGATCATGGCCGGCACGCCCTCCAGCACGATGCGCCCTGCCGCCACGGCAATCGCCTGCAGGCCCGAGGAGCAATAGCGGTTGATGACGGTGCCACCCACGCTTACCGGCAGGCCGGCGCGCAATGCGGTCTGGCGGCCGATGTTGCGGCCGGTCGTGCCCTCGGGGTAGCCGCAGCCCCAGATCAGGTCTTCGATCAGGCCGGGCTCGATGCCGGCGCGCTCGACCGCGGCCTGCACCGAGAACGCGCCCAGCTGGGCGCCGGGCGTGATGTTGAATTCGCCGCGGTGGGACTTGGCCAGCGGCGTGCGGGCGGTGGAAACGATGACGGCTTCGCGCATGAGATGCTCCTTGGGAATGTTTTTCTATCGAATTGGTGGCTGCTTGTGCAGTGTGGGCGGGCGGTTTTTCTCCCTCCCCCAAAGGGGGGAGGAGAGGTCAGCGCTGGTTCAGGCTGGCGAAGTTCCTGCCCTCGGCCACCAGCTTCTTGAGCAGGGCGGCGGGCTGCCAGAACTGCGCGTCTTCCTTGGCGAACTCCTCGATGTCGGCCAGCACCTTGTCCAGCCCCTGCATGTCGGCCCATTGCATCGGGCCGCCGCGCCAGCGCGGGAAGCCGTAGCCGAACAGAAAGGTCACGTCGATGTCGAGCGGGCGCAGCGCAATGCCTTCTTCGAGCACGCGGGCACCCTCGTTGACCATGGCCGCCATGTAGCGGCGCATGATTTCCTCGTGCGTGAAGGCGCGCGGCGTGATGCCTTTCTTCTGGCGCTCGGCATCGACGATGGCCAGCACCTCGGGGTCTTGCTGGCCCACGCGCGCGCCCTCGGGGTAGAGGTACCAGCCGCGGCCGGTCTTCTGGCCGTACCAGCCGCGCTCGGCGATGCGGTCGGCGATCTCCACGTAGCGCGCCTTGGGGTCGCGCGTGGCGGCCTTGCGCTTGCGCGTGGCCCAGCCGATGTCGCCGCCGGCCAGATCCGACACCTGGAACGGCCCCATGGGATAGCCGAACTCGCGCACCGCCGCATCGATCTCGTAGGGGCTGGCGCCGTCTTCGAGCACATGGTTGGCCGCCTCGCGGTAGACCGACAGGATGCGGTTGCCGATGAAGCCGTCGCACACGCCGGCGCGCACCGGCACCTTCTTCATGCGCTTGGCCAGCTCGAACGCGGTGACCACCACGTCGGGCGCCACCTTGGCGGGCACGACGATCTCCAGCAGCCGCATGATGTTGGCCGGGCTGAAGAAATGCAGACCGATCACGTCCTGCGGGCGGCTGGTCACGGCGGCGATGGCGTCGATGTCCAGGTAGGAGGTGTTGGTGGCAAGCACCGCGCCGCTCTTGCACACGCGGTCGAGCTCCTTGAACACGGCCTTCTTGACCTCGATGTCCTCGAACACCGCTTCGATCACCATGTCGACGTCCTTGATGTCGTCATAGCTCGTCGATGGCGTATAGCGCGCCATGGTGGCGGTCTTGGCCTCGGGCGTCATGCGGCCCTTGGCGATCAGGCCGTCGTAGACCTTCTCCACGTTCTTGCGGCCGCGCGCGATCGACTCGGCATCGCGCTCGATCATCACCACCGACAGGCCGGCGTCCAGTGCCGACACGGTGATGCCGGCGCCCATGGTGCCGCCGCCGATGATGGCCAGCTTGGCAAAGTGGCGCGGCTGGGCGGCCTTGGCCTCGGGAATCTTGGCGGTCTCGCGCTCGGCGAAGAAGGCATGTACCAGGCCGGCGCGCTGCGGGCTGTTCAGGCATTCGAGGAACAGCTCGCGCTCGCGCTTCGCTCCTTCGGCAAACGGCGTCTGCACTGCAACACGCACGCACTCGATGATCTTGGCCGGCGAGAACAGGCCGCGCGTCTTCTTGGCGCTGTCCTGCGCCAGCTTATCCAGCGCGGCAAGAGCGTCGTTCCTGTCACCGGGCACGGGCAGCTCGCTGGTGCGCCGCGGGCCGGTGCCGGCGGCCAGCAGCTCGCGCGCATAGGCCAGGCCGGCGGCCGTGGGGTCGTCGCCGTCGACCAGCTTGTCCACCAGGCCGGCAGCCAGCGCTGCCTTGGCCGACAGGTGCTTGCCACTGAGCATCAGCTCGGCTGCGGGCAGCGCGCCCATCAGGCGCGGGCTGCGCTGCGTGCCGCCGGCGCCGGGCAGCAGGCCCAGGTTGACCTCGGGCAGGCCCAGCTTGGCGCCGGGCAGGGCCAGGCGGTAATGCGTGGCCATGGCCACCTCCAGGCCGCCGCCCAGTGCCGCGCCGTGGATGGCGGCAACCACCAGCTTGCCGCTGGCTTCCATGCGGTTGATTGTGTCGGGCAGCGCCGGCGCCTGCGGCGGCTTGCCGAACTCGCGGATGTCGGCACCGGCGATGAAGGCCCGCCCCGCGCCCACGACGAGCATGGCGCGCGCCGCGGCGGTTTGCTCCAGCTGCTCGACGGCGGCCAGCAGGCCGGCGCGCACCGCCTGGCCCAGGGCATTGACCGGGGGATTGTTGATGGTCACGACCAGCACCTCGCCATCGAGGCGGGTCTGAACCGGGGCGGCCTGTTCGCTCATCGCTGTGTCTCCAAGTATTGAGAAAGTATTTATTTTGCGCAGATAATGAATTTGTACAATCCCATCAGTCATTGACAAACTGTCAAATAAAATTTGACATGGATCTGCAAACCCTGACCTTGCTCGTCGAGATCATCGACGCCGGTAACTTGAGCCAGGCGGCGCGCAAGCTCAAGATGACGCGCGCCAACGTCAGCTACCACCTGACGCAGCTGGAGAAATCGGTGGGCGCGCAGCTGTTCAAGCGCAGCACGCGCCACATGGAGCCGACCGAGGTCGGCCTGCGCCTGGCCGAGCATGGCCGCGCCATCCAGAACGAAATGGCCGCCGCGCGCGAGACCGTGGCCGACCTGGGCCAGGGCCTGCAGGGGCGGGTGGGCATCAGCGTGCCCAGCGGCTACGGCGAACTGGTGATGAGCGACTGGCTGATCGACTTCAAGCGCCTGTACCCGGGCATCGTGCTCGACGTGCTGTTCGAGAACCGCGCCGACCACCTGCGCGACGAGGTCGACATCGCCATCCGCGTGATCTCCGAGCCGCCGCTGTCGGTCATCGCGCGCAGCCTGGGGCCGGTGCACTACGTGGCCTGTGCCTCGCGCGACTACGTCGCGCAGCACGGCCTGCCCACCACGCTCTACGAGCTGCGCAACAGCCCGGTGATCACCGCCGGCGTGACCGGGCGCCAGCTGCGCCTGGCCGCCTACCAGGGAGAGGAGCGCCAGGAGGTGCTATTGGAGCCGACGCTGATCTCCGAGCACTTTCCCTTTCTGCGCCAGGGCATCCTGGCCGGCCTGGGCGTGGGCCTGGTGCCCGACTACGTGATGCAGCGGGAGCTTGCCAGCGGCGCCGTGCTGCAGACGCTGCAGGAATACCGGCTGAGCATCTTCGGCACGCACATGTATTTGCTCTACCTGCCCAACCGCCACCAGACGCGCGCGGTGCGCACCTGTATTGACTACCTGCTGGAGATGGCGGGGGGCATGCAGAAACACGACGAGCCAGCGTAGTGGCCGGCTCGCCGTGGACGCCGCGGCGTCAGGCGTTGCCGCAGCGGGTCAGTTGGCAAACGCAGCAATCCCGGTCTGTGCGCGCCCCAGGATGAGAGCGTGCACGTCGTGCGTGCCTTCGTAGGTGTTCACGACCTCCAGGTTGACCAGGTGGCGCGCGACGCCGAATTCGTCACTGATGCCGTTGCCGCCCATCATGTCGCGCGCCAGGCGGGCGATGTCGAGTGCCTTGCCGCAGTTGTTGCGCTTGATCAGCGAGGTGATCTCGACCACGTTCTGGCCCTCGTCCTTCATGCGGCCCACGCGCAGCGCCGCCTGCAGGCCCAGCGTGATCTCGGTCTGCATGTCGGCCAGCTTCTTCTGGATCAGCTGGTTGGCTGCCAGCGGGCGGCCGAACTGCTTGCGCTCGAGCGTGTACTGGCGTGCGGTGTGCCAGCAGAACTCGGCCGCGCCCATGGCGCCCCAGGCGATGCCGAAGCGCGCACTGTTCAGGCAGGTGAACGGGCCCTTGAGGCCTTGCACCTCGGGGAAGGCGTTTTCTTCCGGGACGAAAACCTCGTCCATCACGATCTCGCCGGTGATGCTGGCGCGCAGGCCGACCTTGCCGTGGATGGCCGGTGCCGTCAGGCCCTTCATGCCCTTGTCCAGGATGAAGCCGCGGATGGGGCCGACCGCACCGCCCTCGCTCACCTCTTTGGCCCAGACGACGAAGACGTCGGCGATCGGGCTGTTGGTGATCCACATCTTGGCGCCGCTGAGCTTGTAGCCACCGGCCACCTTGTGCGCGCGGGTGATCATGCTGCCGGGGTCGGAGCCGTGGTCGGGTTCGGTCAGGCCGAAGCAGCCGATGTATTCGCCGCTGGCCAGCTTGGGCAGGTATTTCTGCTTTTGCGCCTCGGTGCCGAAGGTGTTGATCGGCACCATGACGAGCGACGACTGCACGCTGGCCATCGAGCGGTAGCCCGAGTCCACGCGCTCGATCTCGCGCGCCACCAGGCCGTAGCTGACGTAGTTCAGTCCGGCGCCGCCATATTCGGTGGGGATGGTCGGGCCGAGCAGGCCCAGCTCGCCCATCTCGCGGAAGATGCCGGCGTCGGTTTTTTCGTGGCGGAACATGTCCTGCACGCGCGGCGCCAGCTGATCCTGGCAGTAGGCGGCGGCCGCGTCGCGCACTGCGCGCTCGTCTTCGGTCAGCTGCTGGTCAAGCAAAAAGGGGTCGTTCCACTGAAAGGCGCTGCGTGCCATGGTATGTCTCCGTCAAAAAGAAATAAGTTCAAGAATGGCAATACATGCGCAAAATGCATCCAATGCCGTTGTCCTGCAATGGTATGCGGTGACGTATTCTGTAAGCAAGCGATGAGTTTGCATGCAGATATTCAAAAATGAAATATATGAAATACTGCGTGCACTGTTGAACCGCCCGAGCCATCCATTGCGAATTGTCCATGCGCCGCCATATTCCATCGACCCAGGCACTGGCCTGTTTTGAGGCCGCCGCCCGCCACGAGAGCTATACCCGCGCGGCGCAGGAGCTGGCGCTGACGCAAAGCGCGGTCTCGCGCCAGATCCTGGCGCTCGAAGACATGCTGGGCGTGGCGCTGTTTCGCCGTACCCGCCACGGCGTGCAGCTGACGGTGGCCGGCGCCCACTACGCCCGCCTGGTGGGGCGCTGGCTGCAGGGGCTGGAGCGCGACACGCTGGATCTGATGGCGCACCAGGGCCATGGCGGGGCGCTGTCGCTGGCGGCGGTGCCCACGTTTGCCACGCGCTGGCTGCTGCCGCGCCTGCCGCTGCTGGCGCGCGCCCACCCCGAGATCGTGGTGCACATCGACACGCGCACCCGTCCTTTTCTGTTTGCCGACACGCGTTTTGACGCCGCGCTGTACGCCGGCACGCCCGAGCAGGTGGCCAACTGGCCGGGCACGCAGGCGCTGTGGCTGATGGACGAGCAGGTGCTGCCGGTGTGCAGCCCGCAGCTGCTTGAAGCCGCGGCGCCGCGCGGGCGCGGGCGGGCGTATGCGACCGTGCAGCCGCAGCAGCTGGCGGAGCTGCCGCTGCTGCAGCAAAGCACGCGCCCGCACGCCTGGCGCCAGTGGTTCGACGCGGTGGACGTGGCGGCGCCGCTGGCGCTGGACGGGCCGCGCTACGAGCTGTTCTCCATGCTGGCCATCGCGGCGCAGCAGGGCATGGGCGTGGCGCTGATCCCGCCGATGCTGATCGAGGTCGAACTGGCGCAGGGCGCGCTGGTGGCCGCCTGCAACCAGACGCTGCACAGTGGGCGTGCCTACTACCTCGTCCATCCGGCACAGCAGGGAGCGCCGATGCTGGGCGATTTTTCGCGCTGGCTGCTGCAAATGGCCGGCCGGGAGGCCTCGTCCTGATTGGTTTGCGGCAGCGCGCCTTTGTTGGACACGTTCTCGGGACTGTGGGTGCTGCGCCGTCCCCGCTGCGGCGGCGTGCCAGTGCCCGCCAGTGTTGTATGGGTGCAGCAGCGAACCGGGGCAGGGCAGGGCGCAATTACCCGTAGATTGCCTGGGGCAGCAAGGGAAAACCCCGGCCATCGTGGTTCGGGAAGGCCGTACTTCCCGTGACAGAATTTCCGTGCCGAACCCGCGCAGACCCCGTGCCTGGCGGGTTTTTTCGATGCAGGCCCGCGCGTGCGATCCACCCGGTGCCGGCTGCCGCGGCGCACCTTATGTCACAACAAAGGACTTGGTTTATGGACATCTTGCTGCAACAGATCATCAATGGTCTGGTTCTGGGCAGCGTGTACGCCCTGATCGCACTGGGCTACACCATGGTGTACGGCATCATCCAGCTCATCAACTTCGCGCACGGCGAGGTGCTCATGGTCGGTGCGCTGACCAGTTGGAGCATCATCGGCCTGATGCAGGAGTCCATGCCCGACGCGCCGGGCTGGCTGGTGCTTTTGATCGCCACGCTGATTGCCTGCGTGGTGGCGGCGGTGCTCAACTTCTTCATCGAGAAAGTGGCCTACAAGCGGCTGAGGAACAGCCCGCGCCTGGCGCCTTTGATCACCGCCATCGGCATGTCGCTGCTGCTGCAGACGATTGCGATGATCATCTGGAAGCCCACGGTCAAGGCCTATCCCACGCTGCTGCCGATGGAGCCCCACGCGATCGGCAACGCGGTGATCACGACCACGCAGATCGTGATCCTGGTGGTCACAGTCGTTTCGCTGCTGTCCATGGTCTACCTGGTGGGCTATACCCGGCTGGGCCGTGCGATGCGCGCCACGGCCGAGAACCCGCGCGTGGCCGCGCTGATGGGCGTCAAGCCCGACATGGTGATCTCGGCCACCTTCGTGATCGGCGCCATCCTGGCGGCCATTGCAGGCGTGATGCTGGCGTCCAACTACGGCACGGCGCAGCACTACATGGGCTTTCTGCCGGGCCTGAAGGCCTTCACCGCGGCGGTGTTCGGCGGCATCGGCAACCTGGCCGGCGCCGTGGTCGGCGGCGTGTTGCTGGGGCTGATCGAGTCGATCGGATCGGGCTACCTGGGCGCGCTCACCGGCGGGGTGCTGGGCAGCCAGTACTCGGACATCTTCGCGTTCCTCGTGCTCATCATCGTGCTGACGCTGCGCCCCTCGGGCCTGCTGGGCGAGCGCGTGGCCGACCGCGCCTGAGGAGAGACCATTATGCAAAGCAAGAAACTCCAGTGGATCCTGGGCGCCGTCGTGCTGCTGGTGCTGCCGCACATCCTGCAGTACTTCGGCAACGCCTGGGTGCGCATCGCCGACCTGTCGCTGCTGTACGTGATGCTGGCCCTCGGGCTGAACATCGTGGTCGGCTACGCCGGCCTGCTCGACCTGGGCTATGTCGCGTTCTATGCGGTCGGCGCCTACATGTTCGGGCTGCTCGCCTCGCCCCACCTGACCGAGAACTTCGCCTGGTTCGCCGCGCATTTCCCGAATGGCATGCATCTGTCGCTGTGGGCGGTGATACCGCTGGCGCTGGCGCTGGCGGCGTTTTTTGGCGTGCTGCTGGGCATTCCGGTGCTCAAGCTGCGCGGCGACTACCTGGCCATCGTGACGCTGGGCTTTGGCGAGATCATCCGCATCTTCATGAACAACCTGGACCAGCCGGTCAACATCACCAACGGTCCCAAGGGCATCAGCCTGATCGACTCGGTCAAGGTCTTCGGCTTCGATCTGGCCAGGCCGCACGACTTCTTCGGCTACCGCGTCTCGGCCGTGACGATGTACTACTACCTGTTCCTGGCGCTGGTGCTGTTCACCATCTTCGTGTGCTATCGGCTGCAGGACTCGCGCATCGGCCGCGCCTGGATGGCGATCCGCGAGGACGAGATCGCCGCGAAGGCCATGGGCATCAACACGCGCAATATGAAGCTGCTGGCCTTTGGCATGGGCGCGTCGTTCGGCGGCGTGGCCGGTGCCATGTTCAGCGCCTTCCAGGGTTTTGTCTCGCCCGAGTCGTTCGGCCTGATGGAGTCGATCATGATCGTCTCGATGGTCGTGCTCGGCGGCATCGGCCATATTCCGGGCGTGATCGTGGGCGCGGTGCTGCTGTCGGCGCTGCCCGAGGCGCTGCGCTTCGTTGCCGGGCCGCTGCAGCAGATGACCGACGGGCGGCTGGACGCGGGCATCATGCGCCAGCTCCTGATCGCCCTGGCCATGATCATCGTGATGCTGCTGCGCCCGCGCGGCCTGTGGCCGACGCCCGAGCACGGCAAGAGCCTGCTGCACAAGTCCTGACGGCACACGGAGAACCACCCATGGCAGAGACAACAAAAGACGTGGTGCTGCGCGTTGCCGATATTTCCAAGCGCTTTGGCGGCCTGCAGGCGCTCTCGGGCGTCGGCATCACCATCGAACGCGGCCAGGTCTATGGCCTGATCGGCCCCAACGGCGCAGGCAAGACGACGTTCTTCAACGTCATCACCGGCCTGTACACGCCCGATACGGGCAACTTCGAGCTTGGCGGCAAGCCCTACCACCCCAAGGCCGTGCACCTGGTGGCCAAGGCCGGCATTGCGCGCACCTTCCAGAACATCCGGCTGTTTGCCGACATGACGGCACTGGAGAACGTGATGGTGGGACGCCACATACGCACGCACTCGGGGTTGTTTGGCGCGATCTTTCGCACCCCAGCCTTCAAGAAAGAGGAGGCCGAGATTGCCCAGCGCGCCCAAGAGTTGCTGGACTACGTGGGTATCGGCAAATATGCCGACTTCAAGGCGCGCACGCTCAGCTACGGCGACCAGCGCCGCCTGGAGGTTGCCCGGGCGCTTGCCACCGACCCGCAGCTGATCGCGCTCGACGAGCCCGCCGCCGGCATGAACGCGACCGAGAAAGTGCAGCTGCGCGAGTTGATCGACCGCATCCGCAACGACAATCGCACCATCCTGCTGATCGAACACGACGTGAAGCTGGTGATGGGGCTGTGCGACCGCGTGACGGTGCTGGACTACGGCAAGCAGATTGCCGAGGGAACGCCGGCCCAGGTGCAGCAGAACGAAAAAGTGATCGAAGCCTACCTGGGCACCGGAGGACATTGAGCCATGGCAGAAAAATCCAACAACATCCTGCTGCAGGTGCAGGGGCTGAAGGTGGCGTATGGCGGCATCCAGGCGGTCAAGGGCATCGACTTCGAGGTGCATGAGGGTGAGCTGGTCTCGCTGATCGGCTCCAACGGCGCCGGCAAGACGACGACGATGAAGGCCATCACCGGCTCGCTGGGGATGAACGACGGCGACATCCTGTACCTGGGGCGCAGCATCAAGGGGCGCGGCGCCTGGGATCTGGTCAAGGAAGGTCTGGTCATGGTGCCCGAGGGCCGCGGCGTGTTCGCGCGCATGAGCATCACCGAAAACCTCTTGATGGGCGCCTACACGCGCACGGACAAGGACGGCATTGCCGCCGACGTGGAAAAAATCTTCACGATTTTCCCGCGCCTGCGCGAGCGCAAGGATCAGCTGGCCGGCACCATGAGCGGCGGCGAGCAGCAAATGCTGGCCATGGGCCGCGCGCTGATGAGCCGCCCCAAGGTGCTGCTGCTCGACGAGCCGTCGATGGGCCTGTCGCCGATCATGGTCGACAAGATCTTCGAGGTGGTGCGCGACGTGTACGCGCTGGGAGTGACCATCGTGCTGGTCGAGCAGAACGCCAGCCGCGCGCTGGCGATTGCCGACCGTGGGTACGTGATGGAGTCCGGCCTGGTCACGATGACCGGCGGCGGCAAGGAGCTGCTGGCCGACCCGCGCGTACGCGCGGCCTACCTGGGCGACGAATCGGCCTGATGCGCCACCCGGCACCGGTGGGCATAGCGGGGCGCCTTCGGGCGCCCCGCGCCGTTTTGTCGGCAGATCGTCGAGTCAGAGGGCGGGGACATTCAGGAGCAGGTCGCGCAGCGACTGCGGCAAAGGTGCCGATTTCTGCGCCTTGAAGTCGACCCAGCACACCGTCGCGCCGCCCGTGGAGTGCAGCACGCCGGGGCGATCCGCGCGCTCCATCGTGGTCCAGGTGTCAAAGCTGCTGCGCCCCGGCGGGCTGATGAAGGTGCGCACGTGCACGTCGCTGGGGTATTGGAACTGGTGCAGGAAATTGCAGAACGCGTTGACGATCACCACACCCTCGCCCTGCGGGTTGGCGCCGTAGCCCAGCGCGGTGAGCCAGTCGATGCGCGCGGTCTCCATGAAGCGGAAGTACACCGCGTTGTTCATGTGGCCCATCGCGTCCATGTCGCCCCAGCGCATGGGAATGGTCATGGCGTGGACGCATTTTTTCTGTTCGGGAATCTCGATTCGCATGGCGGTGTCGTCGCTGGAGGCAACTCAATACGGGAAGGCCGCCATCGTGACACGGCGCGCGCGGGTGCGCCAGTCGCGCCGCGGACAGCGTTTTGCCAGACAATGCGCCACCATGCCGTCCTCGCTGCCCATTCCACTGCAGACTGTCGCCCTGCTCGTCGCCAGCAACGTCTTCATGACCTTCGCCTGGTACGGTCATCTGAAAAACCTTGCTAGCGCTCCCTGGTACGTGGCCGCGCTGCTGAGCTGGGGCATCGCGCTGTTCGAGTACCTGCTGCAGGTGCCTGCCAATCGCATCGGCTTCACGGTGTTCAGCCTGGGGCAGCTCAAGATATTGCAGGAAGTGATCACCTTGAGCGTGTTCGTGCCGTTTGCCGTGCTGTACATGGATCAGCCGCTCAAGTGGGACTACCTGTGGGCCGGGCTGTGCCTGGTGGGTGCGGTTTTTTTCATTTTCCGAGGGGGGTAAGGCAGGTCGTTAGAATCCGGGTTTTCGTGGATGCGCCATACCCTGCGCGTTTCGTTGTTTCCGTCTAGCCGCCGTCGCACCATCCCACCAGGAGAGCGCATGTTGTTTGGAAAGCTGTTGCCCCGCGAGGGCAATTTTTTCGAGATGTTCAACCAGCACGGGCTGCGCATCGTCGAGGCCGCCAAGGCCTTCTCGCACCTGGTGGAGCATTACGGCGACCTGGACTCGCGCGAGAAGTACACGCGTGAGATCGACCGGGCCGAGCGCGAGGCCGACAAGGTCACGCATGAGGTCAACCGCATGCTGCACCAGACCTTCATCACGCCGATCGACCGCGAGCAGATCCACTCGCTGATCAACACGATGGACGACGTGGTCGACCTGCTGCAGGACGCGGCCGAGACCATGGCGCTGTACGACCTGCAGCACCTGACGCCCGAGGTCGCGCGCCTGGCCGAGCTCAGCCTCAAATGCTGCCAGTGCGTGGCCGACGCGGTGGGCCAGCTCGCGCGCATTGCCGAAGCCCCGGCGGCCGAGCGCGCGCTCAAGCTGTGCGAGGAGATCGACCACCTGGAGGACGACGCCGACCGCGTGCTGCGCTCGGCCGTCAGCAAGCTGTTTCGCGAGGAGCCCGACGTGCGCGAGGTCATCAAGCTCAAGGCCATCTACGAGCTGCTGGAGACCGTGACCGACCGCTGCGAGGACGTGGCCAACCTGATCGAAGGCGTGATCCTGGAAAACTCCTGAGATCGTGCCCTCCGGCCACGCCGCACATTCACTGAAGGCACAGCGCTTTCCCTTCTGAGCATGGAAACAGTACCAATTGCCCTATGGGTCGTCGTCGTCCTGGTGGCTCTCGCCATCCTGTTCGACTTCATGAACGGCTTTCACGACGCGGCCAACTCGATTGCCACCGTCGTCTCCACCGGCGTGCTGCGGCCCGGCCAGGCCGTGATATTTGCCGCCTTCTTCAACGTCTTCGCGATCTTCGTCTTCCACCTGAGCGTGGCGGCCACCATCGGCAAGGGCATTGCCGACCCCGGGGTGGTCGACACCCACGTGATCTTCGGTGCGCTGATCGGCGCCATCACCTGGAACGTGATCACCTGGTACTACGGCATTCCCAGCAGTTCCTCGCACGCGCTCATCGGCGGCATCGTCGGCGCGGTGATGGCCAAGTCGGGCGTCGACGCGCTGGTGGCCAGCGGCATTGTCAAGACGGTGGCTTTCATCTTCATCTCGCCGCTGCTCGGCTACGTGCTCGGTTCACTGATGATGGTGCTGGTCGCCTGGATCTTCCGGCGCACCCGCCCGAGCCGCGTGGACAAGTGGTTTCGCCGCCTGCAACTGGTCTCGGCCGGCGCCTACAGCCTCGGCCACGGTGGCAACGACGCGCAAAAGACCATCGGCATCATCTGGCTGCTGCTGATCGCCACTGGCTACTCGCAGGTCAGCGAAGGCGCGCCGCCGGCCTGGGTCATCATCGCCTGCTACTCGGCCATCGGCCTGGGCACGATGTTCGGTGGCTGGCGCATCGTCAAGACCATGGGCCAGAAGATCACCAAGCTCAAGCCCGTCGGCGGTTTTTGCGCCGAAAGCGGCGGGGCGCTCACGCTGTTCTTTGCCACCTGGCTGGGTGTGCCGGTCTCCACCACCCACACCATCACCGGTGCCATCGTCGGCGTGGGCTCGACCCAGCGCGCCAGCGCGGTGCGCTGGGGCGTGGCCGGCAACATCGTCTGGGCCTGGATTCTGACGATTCCGGCCAGCGCCTTCGTCGCCTCGATGGCGTACTGGCTCAGCCTGCAGTTCTATTGACCGGACTGCCGGCCGGAGTGCCGGCAGTCGCTACTGCTGTGGCTGGGAGATCTTGCGCGCTTCCTCGATCTGGTATTCAAAAAAGCGCTGCGAACTGAACGCAATGCTGGCCATCAGTGCGCCTGTGCCGATGGTCATCGCCATGGCCATCGCGATGACTGCAAGCCAGTGGGTGCGCCCGGCCGGCGCGTCGGCTGCGGCCTGGGGGTTGTAGCGTGCGTTCCAGCGTTCGCAGGGCGTCAGCCCGTAGAGGATGGCGCGCAGCGCGCAGGCGGCAAAGGTGAAGCCCAGGCAGGGGATCAGCAGCCAGCTGAGCTGGTCGTCCAGCCCATACAGGCGCGCGCGCTCGATGCCGTAGAAGCCCAGCGCCGTCGGTATCGGCAGCAGCCAGCCCAGCCAGTCGGCGAGCCCGTGCAGATAAAAGCGGTGCAGTCCCAGCGGGCCGGCGACGAAGGTGAGCCAGGTGGCAAGCGTCTTGTTTTTCATGGCAGCGATTATTGGAGCAAGAACACGCGGGTGCGCTGGTGTCGGCCATGCCCAAGGGCTTTCCCCATCCGTGTGATGTGGCGCCAGGCACCGTGCTTTCTGTCCCCCGCAGATCGCATGTGGGGCGGCGGGCGCTGCGAGTATTGCTGCCGCCACCTTTGCTGGCGCAGGTGGCGGGCATGGAGCGGATCACGCTATAATCGCCGTTTTTGCTGCGTGTCGCTGGCCGGGTGGCCAAGTCGCGTGTCTCAAACGCCGCAAGAATCAATGCAGCATGTGCTGCGACCACCCGAAGGATTCATCATGGTCGTGATTCGACTCTCCCGCGGCGGCGCCAAGGCCCGTCCGTTCTTCAACATCGTCGTTGCCGACAAGCGCGTGCGCCGCGACGGTAGTTTCATCGAGCGCCTGGGTTTCTACAACCCAACGGCCAAGGGCGGCGAGCAGACCCTGCGCATCGCCCAGGATCGCCTGACCTACTGGAAGAGCGTTGGCGCGCAGGCGTCGCCGACGGTCGAGCGCCTGGTCAAGCAGGCCGCCGCTCAGCAAGCCGCTTGATGGCCGACTGATCCACTGCTTGCCTGCCAAGCCGGGGCGAATCGCGTTGGTATCCACCGACGCGTTCGCCCCTTGTCGTTGATGGTGCGCCGATGACCGAGCCTGTTTTTTTCGAACCCGCCGCCTTGCCCGAGGATGCCGTCGAGGTAGGCCGCGTCGTTGGCGCATGGGGCGTCAAGGGCTGGATCAAGGTGCAGCCCTACAGCAGCAGCCCCGAGGCCTTGCTGGCGGGCAAGACCTGGTTTCTCGCTCCGCCGGACAAGGGCGCCAGGCTTTTCGAGACGCCGGTGCGGCTGCAGCTGCGCCAGTCGCGCGTCCATTCCGACGCCGTCGTCGCCTGGATCCACGGCATCGACGATCGCGATGCGGCCGAGTCGCTGCGCGGCGCGCGCGTGTTCGTCTCGCGCGCCAGTTTTCCTGCGACGCAGGATGACGAGTACTACTGGGTCGACCTGATTGGCCTGGACGTGGTCAACCGCGAAGGCGTGGCGCTGGGCGTTGTGCGCGACCTGCTGGCCACGGGGCCACAGACCACGCTGGTGCTGTCCTGGGACGATGCGGGCAAGGCGCGCGAGCGCCTGATTCCCTTCGTCGCGGCCTTTGTCGACCAGGTCGATCTGCAGGCACGGCGCATCACCGTCGACTGGCAGCCCGACTTCTGATGCCGTGGCGGCCGCGGTTTTTCCGCCTCCTTTTTCGTGTCCCTCCCCTCTTTTTCCCCGCGCCTGCCCATGCGCTTTGACGTCATCACGCTGTTTCCCGAGCTGTTCGCGCCGCTTCTCAGCGTCGGCGTGACGCGCCGCGCCTACGCCTCGGGGCAGGTCGACGTGAGGCTGTGGAACCCGCGCGACCATGGCCAGGGCAATTACCGCCGTGTCGATGACCGGCCGTTCGGCGGCGGCCCCGGCATGGTGATGATGGCCGAGCCGCTTGAGCGCTGCCTGGAGCAGATCCGCGCCGATCGCGCCGAGGAAGAGGGCGCCCGCGCGCCGCTGGTGCTGTTCTCGCCCCAGGGCGAGCGGCTGCACCACGGCGCGGTGGCGCAGTGGGCGCAGGGCAGCGGTGCCATCCTGCTGTGCGGGCGCTACGAGGGCATCGACCAGCGTTTCATCGACGCCCATGTGCAGCAGCAGATCAGCCTGGGTGACTTCGTGCTCTCGGGCGGCGAGATCGCCGCCATGGCACTGCTGGATGCGGTCGCGCGGCTGCAGCCCGGTGTGCTGGGCGACGAGCACAGCCACCAGCTCGACAGCTTCAACCCGCAGCTCGACGGCCTGCTCGACTGCCCGCACTACACGCGGCCCGAGCAGTGGCAGGGGCGCGAAGTGCCGGCCGTGTTGCTGTCGGGCCACCACGAGCAAATCGAGCGCTGGCGGCGCGACCAGCGCCTGCAGGCCAGTGCGCGCCTGCGCCCGGATCTGGTCGACGCGGCCCGTGCGAAGGGCCTGCTGACGCGGCGCGATGAGGCGTCTTTGGAGTTCGGTCGATCCGAGCTATAATCAAAAGCTTTTCGATCCTCTGTCCGGCCGCTGCACGCCTTGTGCAGCACCTCGCGCTTCTTTGTTGCGGCGAGACCATGGTGGCGCGGTCAAGATCGTTGGATGGCAACATGAATCTGATCCAGATCCTCGAGCAGGAAGAAATCACCCGTCTGAACAAGACGATCCCCGACTTCGCGCCGGGCGACACCGTCATCGTCAGCGTCAACGTGGTCGAAGGTACGCGCAAGCGCGTGCAGGCCTACGAGGGCGTGGTGATCGCCAAGCGCAACCGCGGCCTCAACAGCGGCTTCACGGTGCGCAAGATCTCCAACGGCGAAGGCGTCGAGCGCACCTTCCAGACCTACAGCCCGCTGATCGCCAAGATCGAGGTCAAGCGCCGTGGCGACGTGCGCCGCGCCAAGCTGTACTATCTGCGCGGCCTGAGCGGCAAGAAGGCGCGCATCAAGGAAAAGCTGCCCTCGCGCGTCAAGGTCAAGACCAGCGACGCGGCGTAATCAGGCACCGCGCCGTTGCAGCCGTCGCGACGGCAGGCAGACGCAAAACCGCTACAGTGCAAAACCTGTAGCGGTTTTTTTATTTTTCCGTGTCCTCTCCCCGTCCTTCGCCATCCATGCCAGCGGCGCCATCGGCAATCAGCGAGGCGCCCATCGCGCCGCTGCCCCCACACTTCGATCCGCGCCGGGTACCGGTGGCGGCCATCGACGACCATCTGCCGGCAGTTGCCGCAGACCAGCAGACCCCCGAGGCACTGCGCCGGCGCTTTGCCATGCCGCCGCACTGGCAGCCCGAGGTGGTGCGCGAGCGCCTGTTCACGCAGCGCACGCCGGCGCTGGCCGCAGTGCTGGTGCCTATCGTGCTGCATGCGCGGCCCACGGTGCTGCTGACCGAGCGCACGCAAAGCCTGTCCACGCATTCGGGACAGATTGCGTTTCCCGGTGGTCGCACCGACCCGCACGACCGCGACGCCGTCGCCACTGCCTTGCGCGAGGCGCAGGAAGAGGTGGGCCTGGCGCCCGCGGGTGTCGAGGTGCTGGGGCGGCTGCCCATCTACGCGACCAGCACCTCGTTCATCGTGACCCCGGTGGTCGCGCTGGTGCAGCCCGGCTTGGTGCTGCACCCGAACCCCGATGAGGTGGCCGACGTGTTCGAGGTGCCGCTGGACTTCCTGCTCGACCCCGCCCACCACCACCACCACGTGATGCAATGGCAGGGCCAGCAGCGCGAATGGCTCTCCATGCCGTACGACGATGGCCGCCATACCCGCTTCATCTGGGGTGCCACGGCCGGCATGCTGCGCAATTTCTACCGCTTCATGCGCGCTTGAATGCAGCACGGACGTGCGCCGCTATCATTGCCGACATGAGCTTTTTCGCGATCTTGTTTGCGCTGCTGATCGAGCAGGCCCGCCCCCTTGCGCGCAGCAACCCCATGCACGCCGGCCTGCGGGCCTGGGCCTTGTCGGTGGGGCGCAGTTTTGACGCGGGCGGCCCCAGCCAGGCCTGGCTGGCCTGGGCGCTGGGCGTGCTGGTGCCGCCGCTGGCGGTGCTGGCGGTGCACTGGGCGCTGTTGCATTGGATCGGCTGGCCGCTGGCGCTGGTGTGGAGCGTCGCGGTGCTCTACGTCACGCTGGGTTTTCGCCAGTTCAGCTACCACTTCACCGGCCTGCGCGACGCGCTGGAAGACGGCGACATGGCGCTTGCGCGCCAGCGGCTGGCGCAGTGGAAGCAGGTCGACGCCAGCGACCTGCCGCGCAGCGAGATCGTGCGCCATGTCATCGAGTATTCGGTGATCGCCGCGCATCGGCATGTGTTCGGCGTGCTCGCCTGGTACGCGGTGCTGGCCGCGCTGGGCCTGGGCCCCACGGGGGCGGTGCTGTACCGCATGGCCGAGTTCGCCTCGCGCTACTGGGGGCCGCGCTCGCTTACGCGCCACCCGATCAGCGAGGCGCTGCGCTCTGCCGCCGCGCGTGCCTGGATCGTGATCGACTGGGTGCCGGCGCGGCTGACCGCGCTCAGCTTTGCCGTCGTCGGCAGCTTCGAGGACGCGATCGAGGGCTGGCGCTTCTACGCCCAGCGCTTTCCCAGCGACAACGACGGCATCGTGCTGGCGGCAACCGCTGGCGCCATCCACGTGCGCCTGGGCGGCGAGGCGCTGCGTGCGGCGCAGCAGCACAGCGAGCAGGACTTCGAGGCCGGCATGGTGATGGACGACAGCGGCCCCACGCCGGGCTCGGAACCCGAGGCCGCGCACCTGCACAGCGTCGTCGGCCTGGTGTGGCGCTCGGTCGTGGTCTGGATGCTGCTGCTGGCGCTGCTGACGCTGGCGCGGTTGCTGGGATAGCACGGCGGCCCTTCGTACGCCGCGCATCCAGCACCTGGGCGCACGCCATCGCGGGAACCTAATCACCTCAACCCGCGGCCTGTGCGCCGATGCGCAGCGCCACCTTGCCGAACTGCGCGCCCGACGCAAGGCGGTCGAGCGCGGCATGCACCTGATCCAGCGGGTATTCACTGTCGATGACCGGGCGCAGGCCGGTGCGCTGGACAAAGCCGAGCAGGTCATGGAACTCGCCATAGTCACCCAGGCTGGAGCCGAAGATCTGCAACTGATTCCATTTCTATATCAACCGATTACTTTGTCGGCTTCGCTTGCCGTGCTACAGCACTGTCTGCGCTTCACCTTCGCGTATTCGATTGATATAAAAACGGAATGACGCACAAAGAGGCGGCGCAGGTCGGCTCCGGGCTGGTCAGCAGTGGTGGCGCCGCAGGTCACCAGTCGGCCGCCGCGCGTGAGGCGCAGGGGGGGTGAATAGGGACGCGGTGGAAAGGCGGGGCGGCAAGCGCGGTTGCGGCGCCGCTACACGCCGCGCAGCGTCAATAGCGCGGCGCGGCGCTCAATTCTTCGAACAACTCGGCGTAGATGCGGTAGCGGTTGGCGCTGATCGTGCCGTCCTGGCATGTCGCATCTGCTGCATCGGCCACCTGGGCGCGCACCGCGCAGCCGGGTTCGTGCAGGTGGGTGCAGTTGTAGAAGCGGCAGCTGCCCGCGTGCGCCGCAAGGTCGGGCATGTGGTGCGCCAGCGCGGTGGCGGCGATGTGGCGCAGACCGAATTCCTGGAAGCCGGGCGAGTCGATCAGCGCGGTCGAGCGCTCGGCGTCCATCCAGTACCAGGTGGTGCTCGTCGTCGTGTGCCGCCCTGAGTTGAGCGCCTGCGAGATCTCGCCCGTCTGCGCCGCGGCGCCCGGCACCAGCAGGTTGACCAGCGTGCTCTTGCCGGCGCCGGACGGCCCCAGCACCAGCGTGGCCTTGCCCTGCAACTGTGCCAGCAGCGCCGTGCGGTCGACCTCGGCGCATTGCGCCAGCGACAGCGGCAGCACGCGGTAGTGGTGCGCCTGGCCGGGCGTGTCGCCGCCCATGTGGCGATACGGCAGCAGGCGCTGCCAGGCGCGCTCGAAGGGCTCGACCAGGTCGCTCTTGTTGAGCGCGATCAGCGGCGTGATGCCTGCGGCCTCGGCGGCGATCAGCGCGCGCGCGAGCTGGCTCTCGGAGAACACCGGCTCGGCCGCCAGCAGGATGAGGATCTGGTCGAGATTGGCGGCAAACGACTTGGTGCGCACCTCGTCCTGGCGGTAGAACAGGTTGCGCCGCTCCTGCACGCGCTCGATCGTGCCCTCGTCGCCGTGGCCGCGCGATGCGCCGGGGGCGGCGGGCTTCCACAGCACGCGGTCACCCACGACGGACTGGTTCCTCTTGCCGCGCGGATGGCAGATGCGCCGCTGGCCGTCGCTGCTCTCGACGACGCAGTGGCGCCCGTGGCTGGCGACGACCAGGCCTTCGCGCGCGGCGCTCATGGCGTGGCCAGCAGTGCGTCGGCGCGGCGCGCGCAGTCGATGTCGGTCGCCGAGATGCCGCCCACGTCGTGCGTGTTCCAGCCCACGGTGCAGCTGCCGTAGTGCACGGTCAGCACCGGGTGGTGGTCTTGCGTGTGGGCGATGAAGGCGACCGCGTTCACGAAGGCCATGGTCTCGTGGTAATTGTCAAAGCGGTAGGTCTTGGCGATCTGCAGGTCGGCGCCGTCGCCCTGCAGCGTCCAGCCGTCCAGCTGCGCCAGCTGGGCGACGACCTCGGGCGCGCTGAGCGCGCGCCGGGCCTGGCCGGCCCAGTCTTTCTTGGGAAACATCGTGGTCATGCGGGTGCCGCCTTGGTGGAGGAGGGAAACAGTTGCAGATGCGCCAGCCGCTCGGCGGCCGGCGGGTGCGAGTAGTAAAAGCGCGCGTACAGCGGGTCGGGCGTGAGCGTGGAGGCGTTGTCCTGGTACAGCGTCAGCAGCGCGCCGGCCAGCTCCGCGCCGCTGGTCTGCTGCGCGGCGTAGGCGTCGGCCTGGAACTCGTCGTGGCGCGACAGCTGGGCCATCAGCGGCGTGATGAAGACGGTGAACACCGGCGCGGCCAGCGCAAACAGCAGCAGCGCCAGCGCGTCGTTGGGCGCGGAGCCCGCCACGCCATCCAGCATCAGGTTGGGCTGCACGCCCAGGCCGGTGTAGAACCAGCCGCGCGTGGCGAGCCACCCCAGCAGTGCAAAGGCGAGCAGGCCGAGCAGCAGCGACAGCGCGATGCGCTTGGCGATGTGCTTGTGCTTGAAATGCCCCAGCTCGTGCGCCAGCACTGCCTCGATCTGGCGCGGCGCCAGCTGCTTGAGCAGGGTGTCGAAGAACACCACGCGCTTGGCCGCGCCAAAGCCGGTGAAGTAGGCGTTGGCATGCGCGCTCCTGCGGCTGCCGTCCATCACGTAAAAGCCCTGGACGGTAAAGCCGCAGCGCTGCATCAGCGCATTGACGCGCTCGGCCAGCGCCGGGTCGTCCAGCGGCTTGAACTGGTTGAACAGCGGCGCGATGAACAGCGGGTAGACCACCATCATCAACAGCGTGAACGCGGCCCACGCGCCCCAGGCCCACAGCCACCACAGGCCGCCCGTGGCCTGCATCAGCCACAGGATGAGCGCTGCCAGCGGCAGGCCGATCACCGCGCTCAGCACCGTGGACTTGAGCAGGTCGGCCAGCCACAGGCGCTGCGTCATCTGGTTGAAGCCAAAGCGCTGCTCGACCACGAAGGTCTGCCACCATTGCAGCGGCAGCGCAAGAAGTCCGGCGATCAGCGAAAAACAGCCCAGCAGCGCCAGCTGCTGCACCATGCCGCCGCCCAGCAGTGCCAGCAGCGCCTGGTTGAGCAGATCCAGTCCGCCCAGCAGCGTCCAGCACAGCAGCACGGCGGCCGACAGCATCAGGTCGAGCAGCCCCAGGCGCAGCTTGGCCAGCGTGTAGTCGGCCGCCTTGTGGTGGGCCGCCAGCGTGATGTGGCCGTCGAATGGCGCCGGCACCTGCGCTCGGTGCAGCGCCACGTGGCGGATCTGGCGCGACGCCAGCCAGGTCTTGAGCAGCAGGCCGGCGAGCAGCGCCGCGCTGAACACCAGGGTCAGCAGCAGGGAGGGGGGCGGGAGTGTTTCGGACATGGGGCGCACAGTGTAGGGCAGCGCCAGTGTGGATGCCTGCGCGCTGGGCCACAATCGCGCCATGAGTGATAGCAATTCCACGGTTTCCCCCGCCCCCGGCCCTTCCACTACGCCCGAGCTGGCCAAGTCCGACCAGAACCTGGTGTGGCTGGACTGCGAAATGTCCGGCCTGGATCCTGAAAAAGAACGCCTGCTGGAGATCGCCGTCGTCGTCACCGGCCCGCAGCTGATGCCGCGCATCGAAGGGCCGGTGCTCGTCATCCACCAGGGCGATGCGCTGCTGGACGCAATGGACGCCTGGAACAAGGGCACGCACGGCAGGAGCGGCCTGATCGACAAGGTGCGCGCCAGCACGCTAAGCGAAGCGCAGGCGGAGCAGCAGATCATCGACTTCCTGTCGCGCTACGTGCCCAAGGGCAAGACGCCGATGTGCGGCAACAGCATTGGCCAGGACAGGCGCTTCCTGGTGAAGTACATGCCGCGGTTGGAGGCGTTTTTTCACTACCGCAACGTCGACGTGAGCACGCTCAAGGAGCTGGCGCGGCGCTGGAAGCCCGAGGCCTACAGCAGCTTCAAGAAGGCCCAGCGCCACACGGCGCTGGCCGACGTGAACGAGTCGATCGACGAACTGCAGCACTACCGCACCCACCTGCTGTCGGTGTGATGCCTTAAGAACGTGTTCAAAGTCTCCCCATGGGGAGACTTTGAACACGTTCTAACTTCCTTCCAGCACCTCGCGCACCGCCGCCAGCTGGCGGCGCGAGACGGGCAGCGGCTCGGCAATGCCCTGCAGACGCACGCACCAGGTCTCGCCCTCGGCGCCGCCGGGCGTGCGCAGCAGCGCGCGCACCGCGTGGCGCGCCGCCAGCGTGCTGCGGTGGATGCGCACGAAGTGCGCGGGAAAGCGTGCCTCGAAATCGGCCAGCGCGCCGTCGATCACGTGGCTGCGCGCGGCGGTGCGCAGCGTCAGGTATTTCTGCTCGGCGCGCAGGTACAGCACCTCGGCCAGCGGAATGCGCTCGACGCGGCCCTGGGTGCTGGCCACGACGGCGGCCTGCTCTGGTGCGGGCTCCAGTGCGGTGGCGGCCGGCGCTCCCGTGGCCTGCGCCTGCAGCAGGCGCTGCACTTTGGCCAGCGCCTGCTGCAGGCGCTGGCGGCGCACCGGCTTGGTCAGATAGTCCAGCGCGTCGAGCTCGAAGGCGCTGAGCGCGTGCTCCGCGTGCGCGGTGACGAAGACGATTGCCGGCGGGTGGGCCAGCTGCCCCATGTGCTGCGCCAGCGCCAGTCCGTCGCGCCCGGGCATCTGGATGTCCAGCAGCACCAGGTCGATGGCCGGCTCGTGCGCCGCGGTCAGGCGCTGCATCGCGGCGTCGGCATGCGCGGCCTCGTGCACCTGGAAGGCACCGTCGCACTCGGCCAGCAGCGTGCGCAGGCGCCGGCGGGCCAGGTCTTCGTCGTCGACGATCAGGATGTGCATGGCGGTCAGCTCGCGGGAAACGACAGGCGCACGTGGTACAGGCCGTCCTCGCCCGGGCCGGCGCTGAAGGTGCATTCCAGGTCGTGCAGCAGGCGCAGGCGCTCGCGCACATTGGCCTGGGCAATGCCGTGGCCGTGCGTGCGCGGCGCGTCGCCCGCGAGGGCGGGCGGCACGGTGTTGTCGATGGCCAGAACCACGCGCCGCCCGCGCAGCTGGGTGCGCACGCGCAGCCGGGCCTGGCCGGCTGCCAGCGGCTCCACGCCGTGCTTGACCGCGTTCTCCACCAGCGGCTGCAGCAGCAGCGGCGGCAGCCGCGCGCCGGCGGCGCGATCGTCCAGCTGCCATTGCACGCACATGCGGCTGCCAAAGCGCACCTGCTCGATCTCCAGGTAACGCTGCGCAACCGCGATCTCCTCGGCCAGCGTGGCCGACTCGCCCTGCTCCAGCAGTGCGTAGCGAAACAGGTCGCTCAGGTCTTCGAGCAGCGTCTCGGCGCGCGCCGGCTCCTCGCGCACCAGGGCGATTGCGCTGTTGAGCGCGTTGAACAGAAAGTGCGGGCGGATGCGCGCCTGCAGCTCGCTCAGGCGCGCGGCGGTGGCGGCCGGCGCGCGGGCGCGGGCGCGCAGCATCAGTGCGGCCACCAGCAGCGCGGCCAGCAGCGCGCCGCTGGCCGCGCTGGCAAGCCATGGCGGTTGCGCGGGGCTGTCCAGCATGGGGCGGCCAAGCAGGCAGGCCATCAGCCCGGCCAGCGCGCCCAATGCCACGCCGGCGGCGTACTGCCAGGCGTCGCCCAGGCGCTGCAGGCCGTGCTTGGCCGCGCAGGCGGCCAGCAGCCAGGCCAGCGTGGCGGGCAGGCAGGCGGCCGTGAGCAGTGACCAGTGCACCAGCCAGGCGCGCGGGCCGCTGGCGCCAAACAGGCTGCCGACGGCCAGCACCAGCTCGACGAAAAGCACGGCGCGCAGCACGACGCCGGCATGGCAGGCGTCGAACACCAGCGCGCGGCGCGCGTGCACTGCGGCGCCGGTGGCTGGCCTGGTCGATAAAATCAGCGGTTTTGTCGTTGTCATTGCCCTGCGGCCGCTGCAGCCATTGCGGTGGGCTGCGATCACCGGATTATTGCCCCCATGTCTGATTCCTCCGCACCGCAGCAACCCTCGGGCGACCAGCTCGCCACCAAGTCGCAGGCCTGGTCGGCGCTGTTCTCCGAGCCGATGAGCGATCTGGTCAAGCGCTACACCGCCAGCGTTTTCTTCGACAAGCGCCTGTGGCAGGCCGACATCGCCGGCAGCCTGGCGCACGCCGAGATGCTGGCGGCGCAGGGCATCATCGCCGTGGCCGATCATGCCGCCATCACCCGCGGCCTGGCCCAGATCACGCAGGAAATCGAGTCCGGCGCCTTCGAGTGGCAGCTGGATCTGGAGGACGTGCACCTGAACATCGAGGCGCGCCTGACCCAGCTCGTGGGCGACGCCGGCAAGCGCCTGCACACCGGGCGCAGCCGCAACGACCAGGTGGCCACCGACGTGCGCCTGTGGCTGCGCGGCGAGATCGACCTGATCGACGGCCTGCTGCGCGAGCTGCAGCTGGCGCTGGTCGAGGTGGCCGAGAAGAACGTCGAGGTCATCCTGCCGGGCTTCACCCACCTGCAGGTGGCGCAGCCGGTCAGCTTTGCCCACCACCTGCTGGCCTACGTGGAGATGTTCGCGCGCGACGGGCAGCGCATGCAGGACGTGCGCCGGCGCGTCAACGTACTGCCGCTGGGCAGCGCGGCGCTGGCCGGCACCACCTATGCGCTGGACCGCGAGCGCGTGGCGCGCACGCTGGGCATGGTGGACGAACAGGGGCGCGCCTGCGTGTGCCAGAACAGCCTGGATGGCGTGAGCGACCGCGACTTCGCGATCGAGTTCAGCGCCGCCGCCAGCCTGGTGATGGTGCACGTCAGTCGCCTGTCCGAGGAGCTGATCGTCTGGATGAGCCAGAACTTCGGCTTCATCCGCATTGCCGACCGCTTCACCACCGGCAGTTCGATCATGCCGCAGAAGAAGAACCCCGACGTGCCCGAGCTCGCCCGCGGCAAGACGGGCCGCGTCGTCGGCCACCTGATGGGCCTGATCACGCTGATGAAGGGCCAGCCGCTTGCCTACAACAAGGACAACCAGGAGGACAAGGAGCCGCTGTTCGACACCGTCGACACGCTCAAGGACACGCTGCGCATCTTCGCCGAGATGATCGGCGGCCAGGTCAACCCGGCCACAGGCGCCAAGGAGGGCGGCATCACCGTGAACGCGCAGGCGATGCGCGCGGCTGCGGCCAGGGGCTACGCCACCGCCACCGACCTGGCCGATTACCTGGTCAAGAAGGGCCTGCCGTTTCGCGATGCGCACGAGACCGTGGCGCACGCGGTGCGCGCCGCGCAGGCCGAGGGCGTGGACCTGTCCGAGCTGCCGCTGGCGACGCTGCAGGGTTTTCACCCGGCGATTGGCGCCGACGTGTTCGAGGTGCTGAGCCTGGAAGGCTCGCTCAATGCCCGCAACACGCTGGGAGGCACCGCGCCGGCGCAGGTGCGCGCGCAGATCGCGCGCCAGCGCGCGCGCCTCGTCTGACCAGGCGTGGTGCCGTTACTCCGGCGCCGCGCCGTCGTGCTGCGCCACCCAGTCCTGCAGCGCGGCCAGCGGCATGGGGCGGCCAAACCAGTAGCCCTGGTAGAGCTGGCAGCCGTGGTGCGCGAGAAAGTCGCGCTGGCCTGCCTGCTCGACGCCCTCGGCAATCACCTGTAGCCCAAGTGTGTCGGCCAGCGCGATGACCATGCGCGCAATCGCCGCGTCGTTGGCGTCGGTGAGCACGTTGCGCACAAAGCCCTGGTCGATCTTGAGCTGGTCCAGCGGCAGGCGCTTCAAGTAAGCCAGCGACGAGTAGCCGGTGCCGAAGTCGTCGAGCGAGAAGCCGACGCCGCGCGCCTTCAGCGCCGCCATCTTGCTGGCCACCTCGTCGATGTGGGTGATCAGAATGCTCTCGGTCAGCTCCAGCTTGAGCCGCTCGGCCGGCGCGCCGGTCTGCTCCAGCACCTGCAGCACCTGGTCGACGAAGCCGTCGTGGTGGAACTGGCGCGCGCTGACGTTCACCGCCATGGCCAGCCGCTGCCAGCGCGGCTGGCCGGCCCAGGCGGCCAGCTGGCGGCAGGCGGTCGTCAGCACCCAGTGGCCCAGCGGCAGGATCAGGTCGGTCTGCTCGGCCAGCGGGATGAACTGCGCCGGCGCGACCGTCTGGCCGTCCGCGCGCTGCCAGCGCACCAGCGCCTCCACGCCGACCAGGGCGCCCTGGTGGTCGACCTGCGGCTGGTAGTGCAGCTGCAGCTGCTCGCGCGCCAGCGCGCCGCGCAGCGCGTCCTCCAGCGCCACGCGCTCGTCCAGCGCGTGCTGCATCTGCGGGTCGAAGAAGAACAGCGCGTTGCGCCCCGACGCCTTGGCCCGGTACATCGCCAGATCGGCCTGCTTGAGCAGGTCCTGCACCTCGTCCCGCGCCTGGCCGAACAGCGTCACGCCGATGCTGGCCGTGCAGTGGTGGTGCACGTCGCCCAGCTCGTAGGTGCTGCTCAGCGTGTGCAGGATGCGCGAGCCCACCGTCTCGGCCTGGGCCATGGCCTGCAGCGCCTCGGGCGCCAGGTCTTCGAGCATCACGACGAACTCGTCGCCGCCCAGCCGCGCCACCGTGTCGCCGCTGCTCACGCAGGCGCGCAGGCGCTGCGCCACCTGCTGCAGCAGCAGGTCGCCCACGTAGTGGCCGCGCGAGTCGTTCAGGCCCTTGAAGTCGTCGATGTCGATGAAGAACAGCGCGCCGTGGCGCCGGTTGCGCGCGTGCACGCTCAGCGCGTGCTCCAGGCGGTCGAGCAGCAGGCGGCGGTTGGGCAGTTGGGTCAGCGGGTCGGAGAAGGCCAACTGCTGGATGCGCTCTTCGCTCTGCTTTTGCACCGTGACGTCGGTGAAGCTGGAGACATAGTGGGTCACCTCGCCGCCCGGGCCGCGCACCGCGGTGATCGACAGCCACTTGGGGTAGTCCTCGCCGCTTTGGCGCCGGCTCCAGATCTCGCCCTGCCAGCGGCCCTGGTGGCGCAGCGTGGCCCACACGGCGGCGTAGAAGTCGCGGCCGTGGCGCTCGGAGTGCAGGATGCGGTGGTGGCGCCCCAGCGCCTGCGCGCGCGTGTAGCCGGTGATGCGGGTGAACGCCGGGTTGACCGCGATGATGGTGCCGCCGGTGTCGGTGACCATCACGCCCTCGGCGCTGTTCTCGAACAGCGTGGCCGCCTGGCGCAGGTCTTCCTCCATGCGCTTGCGCTCGGTGATGTCGAGCATGATGCCAACCAGCCCGCCCAGCGCGCCGTCGGGCAGCGTGAAGCTGGCCTTGTGAAAAATCACGTCGTGCTGGCTGCCGTCGGCAAACTGCACCGGCGTCTCGTAGATTTTCCGGCCCGGGTTGGCCAGCAAATCACGGTCGACGTTCTCGAAAACCCCATTCCGGTGAACGGAGCTGATGTCCGACGGCCGCTTGCCCAGCAGCTGCGCGCGCGGCAGGCCGACGACAGCCTCGAACGCGCTGTTGCAGCCCAGGTAGCGCCCCTGCGCGTCCTTGTAGAACAGAGGGCTGGGGATGGACTCGATCAGCTGCTGCAGAAAACTCAGCTGGCCGTGCAGCGCCTCGGTGCGCTCGCGCACGCGCTGCTCCAGTGCGTCGTTGGTCTGCTGCAGCAGCAGCTGGCTCAGGCGCTGCTCGGTCACGTCCTGCAGCGTCTCGATGGCGCCGCAGGGGCGCCCGTCGGTGTCGTGCAGCGGCGCGGCCGTCACGTGCAGCCAGCGCGGCCCGCCGTCCGGGCGGCCGACGTCGACCTCCACCTCCAGGCCGCCGTCCATCAGCATCGAGCGGCGCACCTCGGGGTATTGCGCGCAGATTTCGGCGTCGCTGGCCTGGTGCACCAGCAGGTTGATCAGCGTGGGGCGCGGGCTGTCGTAGAACACGCGCCACAGCGCGCTGCTGCCGATCATGTCCTCGGCGCGGTGGCCGGTCAGCGCGGTGCACGCCAGGTTCCAGTGCGTGATGCGCTCGTGCGCGTCGACGACGAAGGTGGCCAGCGGCGTGCCCTCGATGATCTGGGCCAGGCGCTGCGTGCGCTCGCGCACCAACTGCTCGGCGCCTTCGTGCGCGGCGCGCAGCGCGGCCTGCGTGCGGTGGCGCTCGGTGATGTCGGTGTAGGTGGTGATGACGCCGCCGCCGGGCAGCGGCCGGTCCTGGATGTGCAGCACCCGCCCCTGGGGCGAGATGAACTCGAAGTCGCCGGGTTGGCCGGCGCGGGCGCGCGCGATGCGCTGGAGCGCGCGCGGGCGCAGCTGCGGCCAGTCCGTCAGCACGTGGCGGGCGTAGTGGTCGAGCAGCTGCTCGGCGCTCAGGCCGCGCCAGTCCACATGGGCGGGCCAGGCCACCAGCTCCAGGAAGCGCCGGTTGCACTCGACCAGTCGCATGTCCGCGTCCAGCAGCATGATGCCCTGGTCGATGTGGTCCATCGCGTGGTGCAGCCGCGCAAAGCGCTGCTGCACCGTCTGCTGCGTCTGCTGCAGCAGCTGGCCCAGGTGGGCCGCCGGCGCGGGCGCCGGGCCGGTGCGCTCGTGCGCGGTCTGCAGCACCGCCATCACGCAGAAATGCACCACCCGCGCGAGCGGGCGCACCACCGCCAGCGGGCCGGCCACGCCCAGCGACACCAGGCGCGTGCCGCCGATGTCGATGGCCATGTTCACGCCCTCGCGCACGCTGCCGTCGGCGCTGGCCTCCTGCGCGGTGACGCTGTACTCGTCCATCTCGCCGTGCATGATGCGCTGCGCGACCGGGTGCAGCTGGCCGATGCGCGCGCGCTCGCTGGAGGCCACGATGCGCCCCTGCGCGTCCATGAAGCTGCACACCAGGCCCAGCTCTGCCTGCAGGACGTTGCACAGGTCCTGGCCGAAGTGGGTGTCGAAGTGGGCGGGCATGGCGGGCGGGGCGATTAGGGCCGCTATCGTGCCAGAGTCTGGCGCCGGTGCAGACGATGGATTGCCCTCGGGTATGCTGGATTGTTTTCACTTTCCGGAGTCCTCGATGACCGTGAACCGCCGCCGCCTGCTGCTGGCCAGCGCCGCCGCCGCCAGCGCTCTCGTCCTGCCGCACGCCCGGGCCCAGCAGGGCAAGCCGCTGCGCATTCTGGTGGGTTTTCCGCCCGGGGGCGGCACCGATGCCATCGCCCGCCTGCTGGCCGAGCGCCTGGGCGCGGGCCTGGGCCGTCCCATCGTCGTCGAGAACCGCCCGGGCGCCGGTGGCCAGATTGCCGCGCAGACGCTCAAGGCCGCGCCGGCGGATGGCAGCGTCGTGTTCCTGACGCACGACCACACCATCTCCATCCTGCCGCAGGTGGTCAGGAACCCCGGATTCGACCCGGCGCGCGACTTCGTGCCTGTCGGCGGCTTTGCCACCTTCGTCAATGCGCTGGCGGTGCCGGCGCAGCTGCCGGTCGCCAGCTTTGGCGACTATGTGCAGTGGGTGCAGCGCAGCGGCGGCGGGCGCGGCGTAGTCGGCATTCCGGCGCCGGCGTCCACGCCCGAATTCCTGGTCAAGGTGCTGGGCCAGCGCTACAAGCTCGACCTGGTGTCCGCGCCCTACCGCGGCAGCGCGCCGATGATTGCCGACATGCTGGGCAGCCAGATCGCCGCGGGCATCGGATCGGTGCAGGACTTCATCGAAAACCACCGCGCCGGCAAGCTGCGCGTGCTGGCCGTGCTGGGCGCCAAGCGCCAGCAGGCGCTGCCCGACGTGCCCACCTTCGACGAGCTGGGCCTCAAGGGCTTCGAGGACACACCGTACTACGGCTTCTACGCCCCGGCGGGAACGCCGGCGGACTTCGCGCAGCAGTTCTCGGCCGCGCTGGGCGAGGCCGTGGCCGCGCCGCAGGCGCACGCGCAGCTGGTGCAGATGGGCCTGAGCGTCGAGCCGATGACGCCCGAGCGGCTGCACGCGCGCGAGAGCGCCTACACCGCGGTGTGGAAGCGCATCATCGAGGAGTCGGGCTTCACGCCCCAATGAACGGTGCGTGGCCGAAAGCGCCGTCGCCGCCCGCCTTGCCTGCCCCCGTAGCCTGACAACCGCCCTGCCATGACCCACCGCCGCCGCCTTCGCACGCTTTTGAACCCTCTCGTCTGCGGCGCCTTGGCGGCGGTGGCCTGGCTGCCCGGTGCGGCGTGGGCGCTCAAGGTCTCCCAGGTCTCGCCCCAGGGCGAGGTGGCCAAGGTGCGCCAGGTCGTCGTCGACTTCGACGGCGCCGCGGTGCGCTTTGGCGATGCCCAGGCGGGCGCGCCGTTTGCGCTGGCCTGCAGCGACGCGCAGGCCGCGCGCGGCCAGGGGCGCTGGCTCAGCGAGCGGCGCTGGACGTTTGACCTGGCCCAGGACCTGCCCCCCGGCGTGCGCTGCACGCTCAGCCCCGAGCCGGGCTTTGCGCCTTTGGGCGGCGCGCCCTGGCGCGGCGCGCAGCAGTACCGCTTCAACACCGGCGGGCCGGCGCTGCAGGACGCGCGCCCGCACCGCTGGCGGCCGGTCGACGAGGAGCAATTCTTCATCCTGCAGCTGAACGCCGATGCCACGCGCGAGAGCGTGCAGCAGCACGCCTGGTGCGAGCTCGACGGCGTGGGCGAACGCGTGCCGGTGCGCCTGATCGACGGCGCGCAGCGCCAGACGCTGCTGCAGGAGCAGCACCTGGACAAAAAAGCCGCCGGGCACCCGCTGCGCTGGCTGACGCTGGCCTGCGCGCGCCGCATGACGGCCGGCACCGACATGCAGCTGGTGCTGGGCGCGGGCCTGGCCACGCCCAGCGGCGTGGCCACCACCACCGAGCAGCGCCTGCGCTACGAGGTGCGCGCGCCGTTTGCCGCCGAGTTCTCCTGCGAGCGCGAGAACGCCCAGTCCGCCTGCCTGCCGATCCGGCCGCTGCGCCTGTCGTTCAACGCGCCGGTGGAGCGCAAGCGCGTACAGGCCATCCACCTGAAGGGCGGCGGGCTGACGCTTGCGCCGCAGCTCGACGACGAGGGCAAGGGCTCGGATCTGCTCGACGGCGCGGTGTTCAGCGCGCCGCTGCCGCCGTCGACCGCGTTCACGCTGGAGCTGCCCAAGGATTTTCGCGACGCAGCCGGCCGCCCGCTGGCCAACGCCGAGAGCTTTCCGCTGCAGGTCACCACGGCCGCGCTGCCGCCGCTGGCCAAGTTTGCCGCCGCGCCGTTTGGCGTGATCGAGCGCTACGCCGAAGGCCCGGATGGCCCGGCGCTGCTGCCGGTCACGTTGCGCAAGGTCGAGTCGCAACTGCCGGTCGCCCAGCTGCAGCCGGGCGCGCAGCCCGCCGGGCGTGGCCAGGTCGCCGCGCTGGCGCCCGACGGTGACGCGCAAATCATTGCCTGGATGCGCAAGCTGGAACGCTACGACGCCGGCTGGGTCGAGCGCAAACAGGCGCAGGCCGACGGCATCGGCCTGCCGCCGGTGCCGCCGCCCGATCCTGCCGGGGAGGGCGCAGCGACGACCCGTCCGCAGGAGCGCACCGACCGCGACGCCGTCCTGGTGCAGGCGCGCAGCCTGTCGCTGCTGGCCGGCCAGACCGGCGTGCAGCGCACGAGCCTGCCGCCGGCCACCGCGGGCGACCCGCGGCCGTTCGAGGTCGTCGGCATTGCGCTGAAGGCGGGCTATCACGTGGTCGAGATCGCCTCGCCGCTGCTGGGCGGCGCGCTGCTGGACCCGCGCTACGGAGAAGACCGCACCATGTATGTGCGCACCAGCGCGCTGGTGACCAACCTGGGCGTGCACTTCAAGCTGGGGCGCGAAGGGTCGCTTGCCTGGGTGACCACGCTGGACGGCGGCGAGCCCGTGGCCGGCGCGCGCGTGCAGGTCTCCAGCTGCGCCGGCGACCTGCTGGCCAGCGCGGCCACCGACGGCAGCGGCATTGCCCGCCTGCCCGACCTGGACGTCGAGCCGCCGACCTGCAAGGGCGACGGCGGCTGGCGCCAGGCCTACTTCGTCAGCGCGCGCAGCGGCGACGACCTGGCCTTCGTCTGGAGCGACTCGCAGCGCGGCATCGAGCCCTGGCGCTTCAACGTGCCCACCAGCGACGCAGCACAGCCCGACGTGCTGGCGCACACCGTGCTCGACCGCACGCTGGTGCGCGCCGGCGAGACCGTGTCGATGAAGCATTTGCTGCGCAGCGAAACCGCCCAGGGCTTTGCGCTGCCCGCCGAGCGCCCGGCGACGCTGCGTATCGTGCACGTGGGCAGCGGGCGCGAGTTCACCCAGCCGCTGCACTGGCGCCAGACACCGACCGGGGGCCTGAGCGCTTCCAGCGAGTTCCATGTGCCGCCAGCGGCCAAGCTGGGCGAATACCAGCTGCGCCTGGGCGGCGAGGACGCCTGGAGCGGGCTGGACGCGGGGAGCTTCTGGGTCGAGGAATTCCGCCTGCCGGTGCTGCAGGGCAGCATCGCGGTGACCGGCAGCGGCGACCTGGTGCGCCCGCGCCATCTGCCGGTGGCGGTGCAGGTGGGCTATGTGGCAGGCGGCCCGGCGCGCCAGCTGCCGGTGCGCGTGTCGGCCATGGTGCGTGCCAAGCCGCTGGCGTTCGAGGACTTCGACGCCTTCAGCTTCGACGCGCCGCGCGCCAGCAACGAAAGCAGCGCCAGCAGTGGCGAGGATGGCGGCGACGGCACGGCCCAGAACACGCGCGTCGTGGCCGACAAGCTGGCGCTGACGCTGGACGCGCAAGGCCAGGGCCAGGTGACGATTGACGATTTGCCGCGCAGCCGCGCGCCGCAGGACCTGGTGCTGGAGGCGCGCTACGCCGACCCCAATGGCGAGGTGCAGACGCTCAGCAGCACGCGCACGCTGTGGCCGGCCGCCGTGGTGGCCGGCATCAAGACCGAGGGCTGGGCCTCTGCCGTGGGCAGCAAGCTGCGCTTTCAGGCGCTGGCGCTGGGCACCGACGGGCGCGCGCGCGCCGGCGTGCCGTTGTCGGTGCAGGCCTATGCGCGTACCACGTACAGCAGTCGCAAGCGCCTGGTCGGCGGCTTCTACAGCTACGACAACCGCACCGAGACGCACGACCTGGGCACGGTCTGCACCGGCAAGAGCGACGAGCGCGGCCTGCTGCTGTGCGAGACGGCGCTGGAGCAAAGCGGCGAGGTCGAGCTGGTGGCCACCGCGCGCGACAAGGAGGGCAACGAGGCCAGCGCCGCCGCGTCGGTGTGGATCACGCGCCGCGGCGAGCTGTGGTTTGGCGGCCAGGATCACGACCGCATCGACCTGCTGCCTGAGAAAAAAAGCTACGAGCCGGGCGAGACCGCGCGGCTGCAGCTGCGCATGCCCTACCGGCAGGCGACCGCGCTGGTCACCGTCGAGCGCGAGGGCATTCTGTCCAGCCGCGTCGTGCAGCTCGACGGCAGGGACCCGACGCTGCAGGTCGAGATCGAGCCGGGCTGGGCGCCCAACGTCTACGTCAGCGCGCTGGTGCTGCGCGGGCGGCTGCGCGAGGTGCCGTGGTACAGCTTCTTCACCTGGGGCTACAAGATGCCGCGCGCCTGGTGGAGCGCCTTCTGGCAGGGCGGGCGCGAATACACGCCGCCAACCGCGCTGGTCGACCTGTCCAAGCCCAGCTACCGGCTGGGCATGGCCGAGCTGAAAGTGGGCGCGGCCGCCCACCGCATCGACGTGAAGGTGAGCGCCGACCAGGCCAGCTACCCGGTGCGCGGCAAGGCGCAGGTGACGATTGCGGCGCGCCTGCCGGACGGCCGGCCCGCCGCCGGTGCCGAGGTGGCCGTGGCCGCCGTCGACCAGGCGCTGCTGGAGCTGATGCCCAACCGCAGCTGGAACCTGCTGGACGCCATGCTGGCGCGGCGCAGCTGGGGCGTGCAGACGGCAACCGCGCAGATGGACATCATCGGCCGGCGCCACTACGGCAAGAAGGCCGTTCCCGCCGGCGGCGGCGGGGGTGGCGGCGCGCCCACGCGCGAGCTGCTGGACACGCTGCTGTTGTGGCAGCCCGCGGTGAAGCTGGACGAAAAAGGCGAGGCGCGCATCACCGTGCCGCTCAACGACGCGCTGACCACCTTCCAGATCGTCGCGGTGGCCGACGCCGGCGTCGGCCTGTTCGGCACCGGCCAGACCGCGGTACGCAGCACGCAGGACCTGCAGATCATCAGCGGCCTGCCGCCGCTGGTGCGCACCGGCGACCGCTTCAGCGCGCGCGTCACGCTGCGCAACACCACCGACCGCGCAATGCGCGTGCAGGTGGCGCCGCGCGCCACGCTGCTCGCGCTGGTGCCGCAGACCGTCGATCTGCCCGCGCAGCAGGCGCACGAGCTGGGCTGGGACGTCACGGTGCCCGGGGCGCTGGCGGACACGCGCGCCGGCGAGCTGCTGTGGGAGATCGAGGCGCACGATACGCTGGCCGGCGACCCGCAGGGCAAGGCCGGCGCGCGCGACGCGCTCAAGGTCAGCCAGCGGGTGGAGCCCGCCGTGCCCGTGACCGTGCAGCAGGCCACGCTGGCGCAGCTCGCCGTGCCGCTGGTGCTTGACGTGGCACCGCCGCCAGGTGCGCTGCCCGGGCGCGGCGGCCTGGCGCTGGCGCTGCAGCCCCGGTTGGCCGAGGGCCTGCCCGGCGTGCGCGACTGGTGGGCGCGCTACCCCTTCAGCTGCCTGGAGCAGCAGACCAGCCGCGCCATCGGCCTGGGCGACGCGCAGCTGTGGCAGGGGGTGGCGGCGCAGCTGCCGGCCTATCTGGACGGCGACGGCCTGGCCAGCTACTTTCCGCCGCGGGACGGCGAGAGCCACCGCGGCAGCGACACGCTGAGCGCCTACCTGCTGGCCGCCACCGACGAGGCCGCGCAGCTGGACGCGCGCTTTGCGCTGCCCGAAGACGCCCGCCAGGCGCTGCTGGATGGCCTGACCGCCTTCGTCGAAGGCCGCATCGAGCGGCGCCTGTGGAGCCCGTTGGCCGCGCGCGGCATCGACCTGGACGTGCGCAAGCTCGCCGCCATCGAGGCGCTGTCGCGCTACGGCCGCGCGAATGCGCGCATGCTTTCCAGCATCACCATCGCGCCCAACCAGTGGCCCACGCACGCGGTGCTCGACTGGCTGAACATCGTGCAGCGCATGCCCGAGCTGCCGCGCCGCGCCGAGCAGCTGGGAGAGGCGCAGCAGATATTGCGCTCCCGGCTGAACTGGCAGGGCACGCGCCTGGGCTTTTCCACCGAGCGCAGCGACGCCTGGTGGTGGCTGATGCAGGGCAGCGACGTGAACGCCGCGCGCCTGCTGCTGGCCGTCATCGACGATCCCGCCTGGCAGGGCGACCTGGGGCGGCTGGTCACCGGCTTCATCGCGCGCCAGCAGGGCGGCGCCTGGCACACGACCACGGCCAACTTCTGGGGCGCGCTGGCGCTGCGCCGCTTCAGCGCGGCCTTCGAGTCCACGCCCGTCGCCGGCCAGACGCGTGCGGTGCTGGGTAGCGAACAGGTGAATGTGGACTGGGCCAAGGTGCGTCGCATCGAGGCCGGCGACCCGCAGGGCGCGGCGCACCGGCAAAGCGCCTTTGGCGCACCGGCCGCGCCCGGCATGCTCGAAGGCAACACCGCCTTTGTGCCCTGGCCGGCGCAGGGCGGCGGCGAGCTGCTGGTCGAGCACCGGGGCGGCGGCGCGCCGTGGCTGACGCTGCAGTCGCTGGCCGCCGTGCCGCTCACGCAGGCGCGCAGCGCCGGCTTTGCGGTGCGCCGCAGCGTCACTCTCGTCGAGCAGGCCAACCCGGCGCTGTCCGCCGGCCAGTACAGCCGCGGCGACGTGCTGCGGGTGACGCTGGAGGTCGACAGCCAGGCCGACATGACCTGGGTCGTCGTCACCGACCCGGTGCCCGCCGGCGCCACCATCCTGGGCAGCGGCCTGGGCCGCGACTCCGAGATCGCCACCCAGGGCGAAAAGCGCGAGGGCCGGGGCTGGTCCGCGTTCGAGGAGCGCTCGTTCTCGGCATACCGCAGCTATTACGAATACCTGCCCAAGGGCAAGGTCACGCTGCAGTACACGCTGCGGCTGAACAACGCCGGCCAGTTCCAGCTGCCGCCCACGCGGGTGGAGGCGTTGTATGCGCCGGAGATGTTCGGCGAGGCGCCGAATGCGGGGGTGACCGTCGTGCCGCAGGGGGTGGACGGGAAGTAGGGCGTTTGGTGTTTCGTGCTTGATGGGTAAGGGTTTGGGGTGATTTGGTTGATGGCTGGTTTTTTGGAGGTGGCTGGCCGGGTCTCGCCCCGGCGGGCGACTTCCTTTTCTTGCTCGTGCAAGAAAAGGAAGCAAAAGAAGCACGCCCCGCTGTCCGTATCCCCTTCGCGTTGCGAAGGGGCAGCCTGCGGTGCTCGGGCATGGGGCGCAGCCGCATAACTCACTGCGCTGCTGCGCAGCTCCGTTCAAACAGATGCGGCCAGTCAGATCACGAAGCGCGGGTGTCCTGCGGCACCCGCGCGCGCCCCATGCCCTGCGCTCCTCGGTACGGCCAGAGGGGGGAGCCCCGAAACGGGCCATCGCTGCGCTCGGCCCCCCTGTGCGCCCTGTCATCCATCTGTCACCAGCTTGTCACAGATTTGCTTCTACACTCGCCCGATGTCTTTGATAGAGCTTGAACACGTCGCCAAGTCCTGGGGCGCCACCACGGCCCTGCAGTCGATGGACTTGCGCATCGAACCCGGGTCGTTCTGCGTGCTACTGGGTGCGTCCGGCTGCGGCAAGTCGACCACGCTGCGCATCATTGCCGGCCTGGAGAGCGCCAGCAGCGGCCAGGTGCGTATCGGCGGGCGCGACGTGACCCACTTGCCGCCGGCCGAGCGCGGCATTGCCATGGTGTTCCAGAACTACGCGCTGTTCCCTCACCTCACCGTGGCGCAGAACATCGGCTTCGGCCTGTCGGTGCGCAAGACCCCCAAGGCCGAGGCGCAGCGGCGCGTGGCCGAGGCGGCCGAGCTGCTGGGCCTGTCGCAGTTGCTGGAGCGCCGGCCGGGCCAGCTCTCGGGCGGGCAGCAGCAGCGCGTGGCGCTGGGCCGCGCGCTGGTGGCGCAGGCCAAGGTCTGCCTGATGGACGAGCCGCTGTCCAACCTGGACGCGCAGCTGCGCCAGGAAATGCGCACCGAGCTGCGCGAGCTGCAGCAGCGCCTGGGCCTGACGGTGGTCTACGTGACGCACGACCAGACCGAGGCGATGAGCATGGCCGACCAGGTCGTGCTGCTCAACCAGGGGCGGGTCGAGCAGTGCGCACCGCCGCGCGAGATCTATGCGCGCCCGGCGACGACGTTTGCCGCGCGCTTCATCGGCACGCCGCCGATGAATCTGCTGCAGCTGCAGGACGGCTGCATCGCCGGCACCCACCACCGCGTGGCGCCGGCCGGCGCCCACTGGCTCGGCCTGCGCCCCGAGGCGGTGCGCCTGGGCGACGCCGACGGCGTCGAGGCCACGGTGCAGGACCAGGAATACCTGGGCGCCGACCAGGTGCTGCGCTGCCGCCTGGGCAGCGAGACCGTGACGGTGCGCACGCCCGGCGGCCCGCGGCCCCCGGGCGACGCGGTGCGCCTGGCCTGGCTTGCCGAAGACCCGCATTTCTTCGACGCCGACGGCCGGCGCCTGCCGGCCTGACGCGCTGCACCGGCTCGGTGTGCCGAGCCGGTGTGGTTGTGTGCTTTTTCACCCGTGAATGACAAGGAGACCGTGATGCAACGCAAGACCTTTCTGAAATCTGCCGCCGCTGCGGCCGTGATCGCCTGCACCAGCACCGCCTGGGCCCAGGGCGCGGTGGAGGTGCCGTTCTACTTCCCGGTGGCAGTCGGCGGCCCGATCACAAAGGTGATCGACGGCTATGCCGATGCCTTCAACGCCGACCACCCGGGCACCAAGGTGCAGCCGATCTACGCCGGCACCTACCAGGAGACGCTGGTCAAGGCGCTGACGGCCAACAAGGCCGGCAAGGCGCCGGCGACCTCGGTGCTGCTGTCGACCGACATGTTCACGCTGATCGACGAGGACGCGATCACGCCGATCGACGACTTCCTCAAGACCGACGCCGACCGCGCCTGGCTCAAGAGCTTCTACCCGGCCTTCATGGCCAACAGCCAGACGGGTGGCAAGACCTGGGGCATTCCGTTTCAGCGCTCCACCGTGGTGATGTACTACAACAAGGACGCCTTCAAGGAGGCGGGGCTGGATCCGAACAAGGCGCCCGCGAACTGGAAGGAGCTCAAGGAAGCCGCGCACAAGCTGACGAAGAAGGATGCCTCGGGCAACGTCGCGCAGTACGGCGTGCAGATCCCGTCCACCGGCTTTGCCTACTGGCTGCTGCAGACGCTGACCACGCCCAACGACGTGCTGCTGGCCAACGAGGCCGGCACCAAGGTGACGTTCGACGACCCGAAGGTCGTCGAGGCGCTGCAGTTCTGGGTTGATCTCGCCAAGGAAGGCGTGCACCCCAAGGGCGTGGTCGAGTGGGGCACGACGCCCAAGGACTTCTTCGAGAAGAAGGCGGCCATCATCGTCACCACCACCGGCAACCTGACCAACGTGAAGAACAACGCCAAGTTCGACTTCGGCGTGGCGCCGATCGCCGGCAACGTGCGCAAGGGCGGCTCGCCGACGGGCGGCGGCAACTTCTACATCTTCAAGAAGGCGCCCAGGGAGCAGCAGGAGGCGGCGTTCAAGTTCGTGCAGTGGATCACCGCGCCCGAGCGCGCCGCGCAGTGGAGCATCGACAGCGGCTATGTGGCCACGTCGCCCGCGGCGTACGACACGCCGGCGCTCAAGAAATACGGCGCCGAGTTCCCGCCCGCGCTGGTGGCGCGCGACCAGCTGCCGGTGTCGGTGGCCGAGTTCTCGACGCACGAGAACCAGCGCGTGACCAAGGTGCTGAGCGACGCCATCCAGGCCGCGCTCAACGGCACCAAGACGCCGGCCCAGGCGATGAAGGACGCGCAGCGGGACGCCGACCGCATCCTGCGCGCCTACCAGTGAAGCCACGCGCATGACCGCCTTCGCGAAAGCCGGCTCGGGCCAGCGCGCCCTCCACGCCTGGTTGTTGCTGCTGCCGGCGCTGGTGCTGCTGGTGGCCTTCACCCACTGGCCGGCGCTGGCCACGCTGATCGACAGCTTCTACTCCACGCCCCGCGGCAGCCGGCCGGCGGTGTGGGTGGGGCTGGAGAACTACGCGGTCATGGCCGACGACCCGGTGTTCTGGCAGGCGGTGCGCAACAACCTGTGGTTTGCCGGCGCGACGATTCCCGCCTCCATCGGCCTGGCGCTGCTGATGGCGGTGTGGGTGAATGAACGCATCGCCGGGCGCGCCTTTCTGCGCATGGCCTATTTCACGCCCACGGTGCTGCCGATGATCGCGGTGGCCAACATCTGGCTGTTCTTCTACACGCCGCAGTACGGGCTGCTGGAGCAGATCACTGGGCTGTTCGGCTTCCCGTCGCACAACTGGCTGGGCGACCCGGCCACCGCGCTGGCCTGCGTGACGCTGGTGGCGGTGTGGAAGGAGGCGGGCTTCTTCATGATCTTCTACCTGGCCGCGCTGCAGACGCTCAACCCCAGCCTGAAGGAGGCCGCGGCCATCGAGGGCGCGTCGCGCTGGTATTTCTTTCGCCGCGTGCAGTGGCCGCTGCTGATGCCGACCACGCTGTTCGTGCTGGTCAACGCGGTGATCAACGCCTTTCGCCTGGTGGACCACATCTTCATCCTGACGCGCGGCGGGCCGGACAACGCCACCACGCTGCTGCTCTACCACCTGTACGAGGTCGGCTTCAAGTTCTGGGACACCGGCTACGCCGCCGCGGTGACCGTGGTGCTGGTCGTGGTGCTGGCCAGCGTGGCGCTGCTGCAGTTCTTCGTGCTCGACAAGAAGGTGCACTACCAATGAGCCGCGCCTCGATTGCCATCTACCGCCACAACTGGCTGGATACGCTGGGCGCCTGGCTGCTGGCGCTCTTGTGGATATTGCCGCTGGCCTATGCCTTCTGGACCGCGTTCCACACCAGCGAGTACGCGATCCGCCTGGACTTCACCGCGCCCTGGACGCTGCAGAACTTTCGCAACGCCTGGGAGGCGGCGCCATTTGCGCGCTACTTCCTCAACACCACGCTGCTGGTGCTGCTGATCCTGGCGGTGCAGCTGGTGCTCTCCACGCTGGCGGCGTTTGCCTTTGCGCGCTACGACTTTCGCGGCAAGAACGTGGCGTTTGCGCTGGTGCTGGTGCAGCTGATGATCATGCCGGACATCCTGCTGGTGGAGAACTACAAGACCATGGCCCACCTGGGCCTGGTGGACACGCTCACCGCCATCGGCCTGCCGTACTTCGCCTCGGCGTTCGCCATCTTTTTGCTGCGCCAGACCTTCCTGGGCATCCCCAAGGAGCTGGACGAGGCCGCGCGCGTCGAGGGCGCGAGCACGCTGCAGACACTGTGGCGCGTCTACGTGCCGCTGGCGCGGCCGGTCTATACCGCGTTCGCGCTGGTATCGGTCAGCTTTCACTGGAACAACTTCCTGTGGCCGCTCATCATCACCAACAGCGTCGAGTCGCGCCCGCTGACCGTCGGCCTGCAGGTGTTCTCCAGCGTCGAGCAGGGCGTGGACTGGTCGACCATCACCGCTGCCACGCTGCTGACCTCGGCGCCGCTGCTGGTCGGCTTTCTGCTGTTCCAGCGCCAGTTCGTGCAGAGCTTCATGCGCGCGGGGATCAAGTAGCCTGGCGCGTTTGCGCGGGGGCTGCCCTCGTCATTGCGGCGAAAGCCGCAATCCAGTCCTCGCGGTGAAAGAGGCGTCGTCTCCGTCATGCCGGCTTTCGCCGGCATGACGGAGACGGGAATGGTTCAACCGGGGTCGTGAACACGAAAGACATACATGCAGATCGTGACCTGGAACACCCAGTGGTGCTGCGGCCTCGATGGCCGCGTGGACGTGGCGCGGATCGTGCAGGGCGCACTCGCCCTGGGCGACGTGGATGTGCTGTGCCTGCAGGAGATCGCAGTCAACTACCCCAGCCTGGCCGGTGCGCCCGGCGACCAGCTGGCCGAGGTGCGCGCGCTGCTGCCGGCAGGCTGGCAGGTGTTTTTCGGCGCGGCGGTCGATGGCTGGAGCGCCGCCGGGCGCCAGCGCTTTGGCAACCTGGTCGCCACGCGCCTGCCGGTGCTGGCGGTGCAGCACCACCCGCTGCCCTACCCACCGGATGCGGGCGTGCGCTCGATGCCGCGCATGTGCAGCGTAGTGACGGTGCGCGATGCGGCGCTGGGGCCGGTGCGCGTGATGACCACGCACCTCGAATATTTCTCCAAGCGCCAGCGCATGGCCCAGGCGCTGGCGCTGCGCGCGCTGCACCTGCAGTACGGCGCCCAGGCCGCCTGCCCGCCGCCGCCGTGCAGCGACGGATCGCCCTTCCAGAGCCCGCCGCACACGCCGCATGCGCTGCTGTGCGGCGACTTCAACCTGCGCGCCAGCGACCCCGAATACGCCGCGCTGGCAGCGCCGCTCTCGCCCGCCGAGGCCGAGGGCTGGGCGGACGCCGGCACGCCGGCGCTGTACGACGCCTGGCAGCTGTTGCACCCCGGCCAGCCGCAGCCGCCGACGTTCTGCCTGTTCGACGACCGCTACGCGCCCGAGCCGTTTGCCTGCGACTTCGTCTGGGCCAGTGATTCGCTGCGCGGCCAGGTGCGCGCGATGCAGGTGGATGGGCAGACGCGCGCCTCCGACCACCAGCCGGTGTGGCTGCAGCTGGGCTGATCCGGCCGACCGGGCGTGCGGCCCGGCCTTGCGCCGGCGGCGGTGATATTGCATTGCAGCAAAAACCACGGCACCGAATTTGTGCGCCGTGGCTGCGTGCCATACTGCACGTTTGTCGGGATGGGCCGACCGCAGCGGGGCAGGGCAACCCCGGCAGGCAGAGGAGCAGGATGAAATCGATGGACTCACGCGCAAGGCAAGGCGCAAAACGCCGCGATGGCCGTCACTGTTGCCAGGACGGGCGGCGTCGTCACTGGGGTGCGGGCGCAGCGCCTTGCTTCGATGGTTTCCGGACAGCCGTATCGATACCAGTACAGCAACCTGGAAATATCGAAACATGAAAGCGTGTCTTCGCACCCATGGCGGCGTTGCAAATCCTCGCGATAGCTATGGCTATCGCTGCGGTTTGCGCCTTGCCCTGGGCGCGAATCCATCGCTTTCATTGTGTTCCTCTACTTCTAGGTCGCTGTACTAGAAACCAAGCCATGAGCCTCGTTCAGCGCCTGCCTGAAGGCCCTCTCGACATCGTCGGCGACATCCACGGCGAGATCGCTGCGCTGGAGCAACTGCTTGTCCACCTGGGCTACGACCGCGCGGGCAGGCATGCCGAGGGGCGCCGCCTGGTCTTCGTCGGCGACTTCTGCGACCGCGGCCCCGACAGCCCCACGGTGCTGCGCCTCATCCTGCCGATGCTCGCCAGCGGCAAGGCCCTGGCCGTGCTGGGCAACCACGAGATCAACCTGCTGCGGGGCGACCCCAAGGACGGTTCGGGCTGGTACTTCGACAGCCGCGCCGCGTCCGACCAGGCCAAGTACGCGCCGTTTGCGCGCATGTCCATGGACGATGCGCCGGCCATGCTGGCGCAGCTGGGCCAGCTGCCGATCGCCCTGGAGCGGGACGACCTGCGCGTGGTGCATGCCGCCTGGCTTGGGCCGCAGATCGCCACGGCACGCGGCCTGGCCATGGGCAGCGCGCGCAGCGCCTACGACCGGTTCGAGGACGTGGCAGCCCGCCAGGCCCAGGCCAGCGACGTGGCCAGCCGCATGCAGGACGAGCGCCGCCAATGGCCCCACAGCCTGGAAGATCACGGCCAGCAGCCGCCCTTCCTGCCCGCGCACAGCGAGCGCGAGCTGGGCAAGTCCATGGTCAACCCGCTCAAGGTGCTGACCGCCGGCGTGGAGCGCGAATGCCGCAACCCGTTCTACGCGGGCGGCAAATGGCGCTTCGTCCAGCGCGTGGCCTGGTGGAACGAATACGACGGCGCCCAGGCCGTCATCGTCGGCCACTACTGGCGCCGGATCGTGCCCGGCGATGCGGCAGCCCACGGGCCGCAGGCCGAAAACCTGTTTGGCCACACGCCGCCGCTGGCCTGGCATGGCCTGCGCGGCAATGTGTTCTGCGTGGACTATTCCGTCGGCGGGCGCTGGGTGGCGCGCCAGCGGGGCGAGGATCCGGACCGCCGCTTCAAGCTGGCCGCCATGCGCTGGCCCGAGCGCGAGCTGGTGTTCGACGACGGCGGGCGCCTGGCGTCGCAAGGCTTTGGCGTGCCTGCCGCGGCACGGTAGGAGGCACACACGCCATGCACCTGGGTCTTGCCGCCAACCGTCTGCACCACCAGACCGAAGACGCCGCATTGTTCGCCTTGCTGCGCGCCTGCGAGGCGGGCATGCGCGAGCTCGGGCTCGGCCTGCATGCCGTGGGCCGCACCTATGACGCGATTGCCGCCGCCGGCATGCTGCGCGGCTATGCGCCGCTGGTGCGCTACCCCTATGGGCGCGACGGGGGGCTGATGAAGCTCGTCGCCGAGGTGGTGGGCATGGCGGAGCCGGGGCGCACGCTGGACGGCGCCATCTATCTCATCGACCCGGTGGATCCGTCGTCCGTCTTTCCCGAGGCGCTGGCGCTCAAGCGCCAGTGCGTGATCCAAGGCAAGCCTTTTCTGGGCACCGTGGCCGGCGCGCGCGACTGGGTGGAGATGGAGCGCATGCACGCGGGGCTGGCGCCCGACCCCAATGCCGATCGCTTTCACGACTACGGCGCGCAGACCCTGGCGCTGATTGCGCACGACGCGATGAAGGGCGCCATGCTGGACTTCGCCGCGGGCAACTTCGCGCTGCTGTCGCGTTTTGGCAGGCGCGTGGCCACGGGCACCACGGGCCAGCGGCTGAACGAGCTGGCCTGGAGCCAGGGCTGGCCTGCGGGCACGCCCTGGGTCGATCGCTACAACAGCGGTCCGCTGGGCGGCGACGCGCAGATCGCCGACCTGGTGCTGGAGCGCCGCTGCCAGCGCGTCATCTTTTTCGAAGACCCGCATGTGGCCCGCCAGCACGAGGCCGACATCCAGCTGCTGGAGCGCGCCGTCGCCACGGCCACGCACGATGCGGTGTGCGCCACCGCGCCCCGGGTGGCGCAGCGCTGGTGCGACGCGGCGCTGCTGCGGGGTGCGCGCGTCGCAAGGTGATGATGCGCCGCGCGGCCGTCGTGCTTTGCATGGCCCTGGCGGCAACGTCCGCGCTGGCGTTGCCGGCATTCGACGAAGTGCGCGCGCAGTGGCGCTCGTCCGAGACGCAGGTGCTGTCGCGCGAGGGCGAGGTGATCGAGCGCGTGCGCACCGACGCCAGCGTGCGCCGCGGCCGGTGGCTGCAGCTGGCCGAGGTGTCGCCCGCACTGCGGCGCGCCCTGGTGCTCAGCGAGGACAAGCGCTTTTACGCGCACAGCGGCGTCGACTGGGCCGCGGTGTCGGCGGCGGCCTGGGGGCGGCTGTGGCACGAGCGCACGCGCGGTGCGTCAACCATCACCATGCAGCTGGCCGGCCTGATCGACGATGACCTGGCGCTGCGCGGCGGGGGCCGGAGCATGGCGCAGAAGCTGGAGCAGGCGGTGGCCGCGCAGGTGCTCGACCGGCGCTGGCGCAAGGACGAGATCCTGGAGGCCTACCTGAACCTGGTGCCGTTTCGCGGCGAGCTCGTCGGCATCGACGCGCTCAGCCGCACGCTGTTTGCCAAGGCGGCGCACGGGCTGGACGCGCAGGAGAGCGCGCTGGCCGCGGCGCTGGTGCGCGCGCCCAACGCCCGGCCGCGGCTGGTCGCCCAGCGCGCCTGCGGCGTGCTGCGCCTGATGCGCACCGGTCAACCGGTGGACTGCGCTGCGCTTGAGCTGCTGGCCGAGGGCGCGCTGCGCCGGCGCGCCTGGCCGGCCAGCGACGGGATTGCGCCGCACTTTGCCCGCCAGTGGCTGCGCGGCCAGCCGGCCGAGGGCGCGCGCAGCGCGTTGAGCGCGCCGCTGCAGCGCTTTGCGCAGGCCACGCTGGTGCGCCGCCTGCGCGAGCTGGCCGGGCGCAACGTGCACGACGGCGCCCTCGTGGTGCTGGACAACGCCAGTGGCGAGGTGCTGGCCTGGGTGGGCTCGTCGGGCAGCCTGAGCGACGCGGCCGAGGTGGATGGCGTGCTGGCGCTGCGCCAGCCCGGCTCCACGCTCAAGCCTTTTCTGTATGCGCAGGCAATTGCGCAAAAGCGGCTGACGGCCGCATCGCTCATCGAGGACTCGCCCGCGCAGATCGCCGCCGGCGGCGGCCTCTATATCCCGCAGAACTACGACTTGCGCTTCAAGGGCTGGGTGTCGGTGCGCACCGCGCTGGCCGCATCGCTCAACGTGCCGGCGGTGCGCACGCTGGTCATGGTCACGCCCGACGCGTTCTTCGAGCAGCTGCGCATGCTGGGCATGGGCTTGCCCGAGTCGGGCGGCTACTACGGCTACAGCCTGGCGCTGGGCAGCCCCGAGGTGCGGCTGCTGGATCTGGCCAACGCCTACCGGGCGCTGGCCAGCGGCGGCGTCCTCGCTCCGGTGAGCCTGCAGGCGCTGGATGCGCAGGCGCCGCTGCCCCGCGGGCAGCGGGTGCTGGACGCGGCGGCGGCCTTCATCGTCGGCGACATCCTGGCCGACGCCAATGCCCGCGTGGTCACCTTCGGGCCGGCCAGCGTGCTGGACACGCGCTTCTGGAGCGCGGTCAAGACCGGTACCAGCAAGGACATGCGCGACAACTGGGCGCTGGGCTGGTCCGGGCGCTACACCGTCGGCGTGTGGGTGGGCAACGCCAGCGGCGCGCCGATGCACGACGTCAGCGGCACCAGTGGCGCCGCGCCCATCTGGGCCGACGTGATGCGCTGGCTGCACGCGCGCCAGGGCAGCAGCAGTGCGCCCACGCCGCCCGCGGGCGTGGTGCAACAGCCGGTGCGCTTTGCAGATAGCGATGGCGGCGCGCTGGAGGCTGCCCGCAGCGAATGGTTTGTGCAGGGAACGCAGCAGGCGGTGTTTGCGCTGCAGCGCCCGGCGACAAAGGTGGTGCAGGCCGGGGGCGGGCAGGCGCTGTCGGCGCGCATCACCGCGCCGGCCGACGGCACCATCGTCGCGCTCGACCCGGATATTCCGCCAGAAAGCCAGCGCTTGTTCTTCGAAGCATCAGGCCAGGGCGCGCTGCACTGGCGCATCGACGGGCGCAGCGTGGGCCAGGGCGCGCGCCTGGCCTGGCTGCCATGGCCGGGCCAGCACCGCGTGCAGCTGGTGGACGCGGGTGGGCGGGTGCTGGACGAGGTGGGCGTGCAGGTGCGCGGCGCGGCGGCAAAACGGCAGCCACCGCAGCGGGGCGGTGCGCAGTGACGTTGGGTGCGGCATATCGGCCAGGGGGGCTGGCCTCCGGCGTCCCGGGCACACCGTGGGAGCGGCGCCCTCGCCGCGCTGGATGCGCCAGTGGCCTGCGGAGGGCGAGGAGATCGTAAGCACGCTCTTATTCCATTTCCATATCAACCGATTACTTTGTCGGCTTCGCTTGTCGTGCTACAGCACTGTCTGCGCTTCACCTTCGCGTACTCGATCGATATAGAAATGGAATTACGCCTTGGCGCTGTCGCGCGCGGCTACGCGGTCGCGCCATTCCTGCAGGCGGGCAAAGCCCGCGGCGCCGGCGTTGAATTTCATCAGCCTGGCGAATTCGAGCGCGCAGAACGCGGTGATGTCGGCAATCGTGAAGCGTTCGCCGGCCATCCAGGGCTGCTGGGCCAGCGTGTCGTCGAGCCAGCGTGCGGACTCGTGCACTTTCTCGCCCTGGGAGCGGCCGAAGTCGGGAAACTGTGGCTGCTCCAGCGCCGCCAGCCCCGGGTGGGTGTGGCGCACGCAGTTGGCAATCGGCATCAGCCAGTACCACTCGATGCGCCGGTCGTGCATTTCGATGAAGGCGCGCTCCTCGGGGTTGGCTCCCATCAGGTTGGGGGCGGGGTAAATGCCCTCCAGGTAGCTGCAGATAGCGCGGGTCTCGCTCAGCACGCGTCCGTCGTCCAGTTCCAGCGCCGGGACGCGCGACACTGGGTTCTTGGCCCGAAAGGCTGGCAGCTTGTGGGCGCCGGCGTTCAGGTCGACGTCGACCATCTCGATACCGCCAATGCCTTTTTCGTGCAGAAACATCAGCACGCGCCGGGGGTTGGGCGCGCGGTGCGCGGTGTAGAGCTTCATTACCTAGGCCTCCTTCGGTGGTGTGGTGCGGCCCGTCACGATCATGCTGCGGGCCTGCTCGGAAAAAGCCTGCGCCTGTTCATCGGTGTCGCTGTCGTCGCTCAAGTCCAGCTTGGACGGCGGGCGCTCGATGCCGCGCTGCACCGCGGGGCGCGCGCGGATGGCGTCGCGCCAGCGGCGCAGATGGGGCAGGCCGTCGATCGAGATGCCCGACCAGCGGTGGGTGCGCACCCAGGCCCAGTTGGCGATGTCGGCGATCGAGTAGTCGCCGGCCAGCCACTCGTGGTGCGCCAGGTGGTCGTCAAGCACCTCGAACAGGCGCCGCCCCTCGGCCTGGTAGCGGTCGATGGCCGGCTGGATCTTCTCGGGAAAGTAGCGGTAAAACACGTTGGCCTGGCCCATCATCGGGCCGATGCCGCCCATCTGGAACATCAGCCACTGCAGCACGCGCGAGCGGCCCTTGGTGTCGTGGGGCATCAGCCGGCCGGTCTTCTCGGCTAGGTAGACGAGGATGGCGCCGGACTCGAACACCGCGAAGTCGTCCGCGTCGTGGTCGACGATGGCCGGGATGCGGCCGTTGGGGTTGATGGCGAGAAAGTCGGGGCGCTTCTGCTCGCCCGCGCTCAGGTCGAGCACGTGCAGTTCATAGGGCAGGCCGAGTTCTTCGAGCGCGATCGAGACTTTGTGGCCGTTGGGGGTGGCGGCGGTGTAGAGGGTCAGCATGGGGGCAATGCTAGCCGTACCGCTGGTTTTTGGCAGCCCGGGCAAAACCCTTCAGGCGCGCTTTGCGCGCGGCGCCCGGCGATCCGGGGCTACGATGACCGCCTGCTTTTTTCCTGCCGCAACACCATGGCCGACCTGACCAAGATCACCTGCATCGAAGACCTGCGCCGCGTGGCCGAACGCCGCGTGCCGCGCATGTTCTATGACTACTGCGACTCGGGCTCATGGACCGAGGGCACCTACCGCGCCAACGAGCGCGACTTCCAGGCAATCCAGTTCCGCCAGCGCGTGGCGGTGAACATGGAGAACCGCAGCACCGCCACGACCATGGTGGGCCAGCAGGCCACGATGCCGGTGTGCATTGCGCCCGTGGGCCTGACCGGCATGCAGCATGCCGACGGCGAGATCCACGCCGCGCGCGCGGCCGAGAAGTTCGGCATCCCGTTCACGCTCTCGACGATGAGCATCTGCTCCATCGAGGACATCGCCGAGAACACCAGCGCGCCGTTCTGGTTCCAGCTCTACATGATGCGCGACCGGGGCGCCATGGCGCGCATGATCGGGCGCGCCAAGGACGCGAAATGCAGCGCACTGGTGCTGACGCTGGACTTGCAGGTCATCGGCCAGCGCCACAAGGACATCAAGAACGGCCTCACCGCGCCGCCGCGGCCCACGCTCAAAAACATCATCAACCTGATGACCAAGCCGCGCTGGTGTCTTGGCATGGCGGGCACGCAGCGGCGCACCTTTCGCAACCTGGTGGGCCACGTCAAGGGCGTGTCGGACATGCATTCGCTGGCCGCGTGGACGACGGAGCAGTTCGACCCGCGCCTGTCGTGGGAGGACGTGCGCTGGGTCAAGCAGCAATGGGGCGGCAAGCTGATCCTCAAGGGAATCATGGAGGTGGAGGATGCACTGCTTGCCGCGCACAACGGCGCCGATGCCATCGTGGTGAGCAACCACGGCGGGCGCCAGCTCGACGGCGCGCCGTCTTCCATCCATGCCTTGCCGGCCATCGTCGATGCCGTGGGAGACAAGCTGGAAGTGTGGATGGACGGCGGCATCCGCAGCGGCCAGGACGTGCTGCGTGCCTGGGCGCTGGGTGCACGCGGCACCATGATCGGCCGCGCCATGGTCTACGGCCTGGGCGCGTTCGGCGAGGCGGGCGTGACCAAGGCCTTGCAGATCCTGCACAAGGAGCTGGACGTGAGCATGGCGTTTTGCGGTCACACCGACATTCAGACCGTCGACCACACGATTTTGGTGCCGGGGAGCTACCCTGTCGCGCCGCGCGTAAATCTCCAAAATACATGTCAATAGCCCCTTGAGGCCTGTTGACGCTGGTCAAGAGGAGACGGCCCAATGATTGCGCACGCCCGTGCAAAGCCGTGCATCAGGCATCGGCGCAATCACCAAAAGCTTTCTCAGGAGACGAACATGAAATTTCCTCGATTTCGCACGACGGCACTTGCGCTGGTTGGCGCCAGTGCCCTGTGCATTGGCTCGCTGGCGTCTGCGGATGTCGTGCGTGTGAGTGAGTCCAACTTCAATGCGACGGCAGGGCTTATTACATTCAGCGAGTTCGCGATGGGAACCGTCAACCCGACCTATCTGCCGACAGATTATGGTGGTGGCGCGGGCGCGCCCACCGTCAATTTTGGCGGCTGGTTTACCGGCCAGTCGCTCAGCGCCAGCCCGGGCGTCGATTGCCCCGGCGGGGTGGCAAGCGCCTGCGTGGTGGGAACGCCGTCCGCAGGGCTAAGCCTGGCGGCGGATTCTTCGCAGACCCATATCCAGAGCGACGGCTCGGCGCCCAACTCACCCGTACTTTCCGGATCGCCCACGTTCAATGGCCCGATTGCCGTGCTGTTCGATACCGATCAGTACGGTGTTGGCTTCGACGCTGGGTACTTCAATGCCATCGGCTCGCTGGGCCTGACGGCCTTCAAGCGCGACGGCACCTTGCTGGGGACGGTCAGCAACCTCGGCCTGGGCATCGAGTTTCTTGGCCTGGTGTCGATGAGCGGCGTGGCCGACATTGCCGGGGTCTTGTTCAGCCTGACGGGCGCCGAGCCTGCCGGCTTTGCCATCGACGGCCTGCGCTTTGGTGCGGTTGGCGACATCACGCCGCCCTCCGCCGTTCCGCTGCCGGGTGCGGCGTGGCTGATGATGAGCGGGCTGGGCGCCATGGCGTTGCGCCGCCGGCGCCAGCAGCAGACGTGAGGCCGCAAAGCCGCCACCGCCCGCGCTGATCGAGTGCGGCGTCCATCCACTGCAAGTCTTCTGGGCTTGCGGTGGATTTTTCATTGAACGCGCAGGCGTGGACGTGGGCGTGGATACAAACGGCGCAGGCATCTTGGCTGGCTGCGGCGCACCTCGCCAGAAAGTGCGGTTGGCAAGCGTGCCCGCTGGCTATGCTTGCCGCTCCATGAACGCCTTGTTTGCCAACGCACCCGATTGGGTCTGGGTGCCCGTGGTGCTGTTTGCCGTCGTCATGCAGACGGTGCGCAACACCGCCCAGCGCCAGCTGACCGACCAGGTCGGCACCTGGAGCGCGACGCTGGTGCGCTTTCTCTATGGCCTGCCTTTGCCGCGTTGTGGCTGGTGCTGCTCTACCAGGGGCCGCAGGGCGATGCGCCGGCGCTGCCGCAGTTCAATCTGCGCTACGTTGCCTGGGTGGCGACGGGTGCGCTGTTCCAGCTGCTGGCCACGGCGGCGCTGCTGCTGGCGATGCAGGCGCGCAATTTTGCGGTGGCCATCACGCTGTCCAAGACCGAGGTGCTGCAGGTGACGTTGTTTGCCGCCGTGTTTCTGCACGAGCTGCCGGGCCCGCTGGTGCTGTGGGCCATGGCCGTTGCGTCGGTGGGCGTGCTGCTGCTGACGCTGCCCGCAGGCGCGGCCAGCGGCGCGCGCGGTGGCGGCATGGGGCGCTCGGCGCTGTACGGCCTGGCCTGCGGCGCCGGGTTTGCGATTGCCGCCGTCGGCTTTCGCGGCGCGGCGCTGGCTCTGCCCGATGCGTCGCCCTGGGTGTCTGGCGCGTGGAGCGTGCTGATTGCGCAGGCGCTGCAGTCCGCCGGCCTAGGCGGCTGGGTGGCGCTGCGCACGCCCGACGGCCTGCGTCCGTTGGCGCGGGCCTGGCGTTTTTCACTGATGGCGGGCAGCGCCGGCGCGGCCGCGTCGCTGGCATGGTTCACCGCCTATGCGATGCAGCAGGCGGCCACGGTGCGCACGCTCAGCATGATCGAGGTGGTGCTCAGCTACCTGGTCTCGCGCCGGCTGCTGCGCGAGTCGCTGACCGGCGTGGAGAAGCTGGGCATGGCGCTGACCTTGCTGGGCTTTGTGCTGATCTGCCTGCAGGCGCTGTAGCGCTGCAATGCCGATCTGATTCCATTTCTATATCAACCGATTACTTTGTCGGCTTCGCTTGCCGTGCTACAGCACTGTCTGCGCTTCACCTTCGCGTACTCGATTGATATAAAAACGGAATGAGAGTGTGGACGCGCCCTGAGGTTGTTTGCGCCACGCGACAATCACGGGTGTGACCGATCTCGCCGCCGTATCCGTACCCGCTGCTCCACCGCCCCGCCGCATCGCACATCTGGACATGGACGCCTTCTACGCGTCGGTCGAGTTGCTGCGCTACCCGCAGCTTGCCGGCCTGCCCGTGGTGATTGGCGGTGGGCGCAGGGATGAGGACGATGTGCTGGTCAAGGCCTACGCCGGGCGGCTGGGCGAGATTCCGCTGGCCGCCTTTTCCGTGCTCAAGGACTATGTGGGGCGCGGCGTGATCACCACCGCCACCTACGCTGCGCGCGCGTTCGGCGTGGGATCGGCGATGGGCATGATGAAGGCGGCACGCCTGTGCCCGCAGGCCATCCTGCTGCCGGTGGACTTTGCCGAGTACCGGCGCTATTCGCGCCGCTTCAAGGAGGTCATCCTGTCGATCGCGCCGGTGATGGAGGATCGCGGCGTGGACGAGGTCTACATCGACTTCACCGACGTTCCCGGCGGGCAGCGCGAAGGTGGGCGCGTGCTGGCGCGGCTGCTGCAGAAATGCATTCATGATGCCACCGGCCTGACCTGCTCGATCGGCGTGGCGCCCAACAAGCTGATTGCCAAGATGGCCAGCGAGTTCAACAAGCCCAATGGCATCGCCATCGTCTGGCCCGAGGATTTGCAGGAGCGCATCTGGCCGCTGGCCTGCCGCAAGATCAACGGCATTGGCCCCAAGACCAACGAGAAGCTGCACGGCCATGGCATCACGACGATTGGCGAACTGGCCGCACGCCCGCGCGACTGGCTGGTGGCGCAGTTTGGCAAGAGCACCGGCGCCTGGCTGCACGCTGCTGCCTGGGGCCGTGACGAGCGCCCGGTGGTCACCGAGAGCGAGCCGGTCAGCATGAGCCGCGAGACGACCTTCGAGCGCGACCTGCACGCGGTGCGCGACCGTGCGCTGCTGGGGCAAATCTTCACCGAGCTGTGCCAGCAGGTGGCCGCCGACCTGCAGCGCAAGGGCTATGCGGGCCGCACCATCGGCATCAAGCTGCGCTACGAGGACTTCAAGATCGCCACGCGCGACCAGACCATAGAGCAGCCCACGCAGGATGCGGCGCTGATCCGCCGCATCGCCGGCCTGTGCCTCAAGCGCGTGCCGCTGGAGCGGCGCCTGCGGCTGCTGGGGGTGCGCGTGGGCGCGCTGATGCCGGCGCAGGCCGCCGCAGCGACGGCGCCGCCCGTGCCGGTGACGCCTGAGTTGTTTTGAGCGCCTGTGCGTGGCTTTTGTCGGGGCCGCCGCTGGCCGATGGCTTTATCGGCCAGAGGGCTGGCCTCTACGGTGCCTGAGGCACTCCGTGGGAGCGGCGCCCTCGCCGCGATGGGTGCTTGAACAGGCCCTGACGGCCGCGCCCGCCTACTGGCGCGCGGTGCGCAGGTTGGGCGGCATGGCCAGCGGTGCGCTGGTGCGCAGCGGGTTGATGTCCAGCCCGCCGCGGCGCGTGTAGCGCGCGTAGACGGCGAGCTCGATCGGGCGGCAGCGCTGCCAGATGTCGATGAACATGCGCTCCACGCACTGCTCGTGAAAGCCGTCGTGGTTGCGAAAGCTCACGATGTATTGCAACAGCCCCGCCTGGGCTATGGGCGCGCCGCTGTAGCGGATCTGCACGCTGCCCCAGTCGGGCTGGCCGGTCACCGGGCAGTTGCTCTTGAGCAGGTGGCTCACCAGCGTCTCGCTTACCGGTGCCTCGTCGTGCGCAGCGTGCAGCAGCTCGGGCGCGGGGTGGTAGTGCGTGCACTCCAGATCCAGGCGGTCGAGCAGCAGACCGTCCAGCTCGCGGATCGGCTGGGCGGCGAACTCGTCGGGGCCGATCAGGCGCACGCCGACACTGCCCGACTGGCTGCTGCCGATCCAGGCGCAGGCGGCCAGGTCGGTGCGCAGGCGCTCGCGCACCGCTTCGCTGCTGGCAAAGCGCGTGCCGTTGAAACTGTTCAGGTACAGCTTGAGCGACTTGCTCTCGATCAGATTGGGCGTCTCGCACGGCACGGTGATCTGCGCAATCGCCACCTGCGGCTTGCCGCGCGGGTTCAGCCAGGACAGCTCGTAGGCCGTCCACAGGTCGGCGCCGAAGAAGGGCAGGGCCTGCACAATGCCGATTTGGGCACGCGCCGGAGCGCGCGCGATGGGGAACAGCAGGCCGGGGTCGTATTGGTCGGCGTAGGCGGTGGTCTTGCCCAGTTGGGATTGTTCGGGAGTCGTCATGGAAGTGGTGCGGACGCGCACGCAGAAAAATAGGCTGGCCAATTGGTTGATGGATTGGCCGACCATTGTCGCGGCTGGGGCGATGGCCGCGCCCCATGCGGGGGTGCTCTGATGCTGCTGCTCGCGCCCATGGAGGGGCTGCTCGACTGTGTGCTGCGCGACGTGCTCACCCGCATCGGCGGCGTGGATCGCTGCGTGAGCGAGTTCATCCGCGTGACCGGCCACCTGCTGCCCGACAGGGTTTTTTTGCGCATCGTGCCCGAGCTGGCCCACGGCTGCCGCACGGCGGCGGGCGTGCCGGTGCGCCCGCAGCTGCTGGGCTCGGACGCCGCCTGCATGGCCGACAACGCCGCCCGCCTGGCTGCGCTGGGCGCCGAGGGTGTGGATCTGAATTTTGGTTGTCCGGCCAAGGTGGTCAACCGCCATGGCGGCGGCGCGGCGCTGCTGCGCGAGCCCGAAACCATGGCAGCCATCGTCGCCGCGGTGCGCCGGGCGGTGCCGGCGCGGCTGCCGGTGTCGGCCAAGATGCGCCTGGGCTGGGACGACGCGGTGCTGGCGCTCGATTGCGCGCTGGCCGTGCAGGAGGCGGGGGCGGACGAGCTGGTGGTGCACGCCCGCACCAAGGCCGACGGCTACCGCCCGCCCGCCTACTGGGAGCAGGTGGCACCGCTGCGCGAACGGCTGGCGATTGCCGTCGTCGCCAATGGCGAAGTCTGGAATGTGCAGGACGCGCAGCGCTGCCGCGCCGCATCGGGCTGCGCCGCGCTGATGCTCGGGCGCGGCATCGTCGCCCACCCGGGGCTGGCGCTGGCGCTGCGGGCGCACGATGCGGGCTTGCCCGGCGGCGAGCCGCTGCCCTGGGAGCGCCTGGTGCCGCATCTGCAGCATTTCTGGGAGCAGGTGTGTGTGCAACTGGAGCCGGGCCAGCACGCCGGGCGACTCAAGCAGTGGCTCAACCTGCTGCGGCGCCACTATCCGCAGGCGCAGCAGGCGTTCGACACGGTGCGCCTGCTCACCCGCCAGCAGGACGTGAGCGACTGGGTGCGGCGCACGGCGGGAGATGTGTCTGAGCTGGGTTTGGTAGCTTGACGATCGCGGCGGGGGCGCCGCTCCCACAGGGCGCCGATCCCACAGGGCGGGCGCCGCTCTTGGCCGTTTACCGCGTCCGCGCCAGCACGCGCAGGTCGGCGCCGACGCGCTCGACGCTGTGCCAGTGCAGCGCAAGGCCCTGGTCGAGGCGGGTGAGCGGCCCCCAGCTGGCCAGCCCCATGGCGCCGCTGCCCAGCAGTGTGGGCGCCAGGTAGAGCAGCAGCTCGTCGACCAGCCTGTGCGCGATGAAGGCGCCGTTCAGGCGCTGGCCGGCTTCCACATGCAGTTCATTGACCTGCAGCTGCTGCGCCAGCCAGCGCAGCAGCGCAGCCAGATCGACCTGGCCGTCGGCGCCGGGCAGGGCGACGAGCTGGGCGCCGCGCGCCTGCAGCGCCTGGGCGGCGGGGCTGTCGGCCTGGCTGGCGTGGGCAATCCAGATCTGGCGGCCGGGCACGCCCCACAGCCGCGCCGTGGGCGGCGTGCGCAGCTGGCTGTCGACGATGACCAGGTGTGGCTGGCGCGGCGTGTCGACGCCGCGCACGTTCAGCAGCGGGTCGTCGGCCAGCACCGTGCCGATGCCGGTCACCACCGCGCAGGCGCGCGCGCGCCAGGCGTGGGTGTCGGCGCGCGCGGCCTCGCCGGTGATCCACTGGCTTGTGCCGTTGGCCAGCGCTGTCGCGCCGTCGAGCGAGGTGGCCGCCTTCAGCCGCATCCAGGGCAGTCCGCGCTGCATGCGGCTGAAAAAGCCGATGTTGAGCTCGCGCGTGGCATCGGCGCCCGCGCCCACGTCGACGCGCACGCCGGCGGCGCGCAGGCGCGCAAAGCCCTGGCCGGCCACCAGCGGGTTGGGGTCGGCGATGGAGGCGATGACGTGGGCGACGCCGGCGGCAGCCAGCGCGTCGCAACACGGGCCGGTGCGGCCCTGGTGGGCGCAGGGCTCCAGCGTCACATAGGCCGTGGCGCCGCGCACGTCGTGGCCGCGCGTGGCTGCATCGCGCAGCGCCATGACCTCGGCGTGGGCGCCGCCGGCCTGCTGCGTGAAGCCCTCGCCAAGCACCTCGCCGCCGGCCGTCGCAATGACGCAGCCGACGCGGGGGTTGGGGTTGGAGAGCGTGAGCGCCCGGGCGGCAAGAGCCAGGGCGCGATCCATCAAGGGCAGGGCAGTAGGCATGGCGCGGCAATGGTAGCGCGCGCAAGGGCCGGGTCCGCGTGGTTGGAATGGCGCTCAGCGATGACAGGCATTACCAGCGTGGCTTGCGCTTCTCCACGAAGGCGGCAATCCCCTCGCGCGCCGCGTCGGTCATGGCCACGCTGCAAAAGCTGTCGGCCGCGGCCGCCACCGCCTGGCGGTAGCCGTTGTCGTTGGCCAGCATGAAGGCGTTGCGGCCAAAGCGCACCACCTCGGGCGACTTGCCGCACAGCGTCTGCGCCAGCGCGCGTGCGCCCTCAAGTGCCTGGCCCGGCTCGGTCAGGCGCGAGATGAGGCCGAGCGCCTGCGCCTCCTGCGCGTCGAAGGCGCGGCCGGTGAACAGCAGCTCGAAGGCGCGGTGCCTGCCGACGATGCGCGGCAAGTGGGTGAAATGGATGGAGGGCAGCACCCCGGCGTCGATCTCGGGGTAGCCGAAGGTGGCGTCGGCCGAGGCGACGATCATGTCGCAGGAGATGGCAATCGTCATGCCGCCCCCGCGCGCCGTGCCGCCCACCGCCGCGATCGTCGGCTTGCCCATCCGGAACTGCACCTCGGTCATGCGCACGTACAACCGGTCGAGCAGGGCGCGCACCTTCTGGTGCGCGCCCTCGTGCACCGCCGTGAGGTCGAGGCCGGCCGAAAACCGCCCCGGCACATGGCTGCCGATGATGACGGCGCGCACCCCGGGGTCGCGTCCGGCGCGTTCGAGCGTGTCGAGGAAGTCGCCCAGCATGGCTTCGGTCAAGGCATTGACGGGCGGGTTGTCGAACAGGATTTCTGCTACCTGTTCCCTGATTTCGTAGCTGAATAAAGACATTTCGTTCCCTTTGCTTTTCACGTTAAAGAGGCACTGCCGCGACCGTGCCTTGCTGTTGCAGCCGCGCGATGTCCTGCGTGTCGTAGCCGAGCTGGCGCAGGATGTCGCGTGTGTGCTCGCCCAGCAGGGGCGCCGGGCGCGAAGCCGCGCGCGGCTGGTGCGCGAACTGCACCGGATGGCCGATGTTGTGTACCCACCCGAGCACCGGGTGCGCCGTCTCGGTCAGGATGGCGCGCGCCTGTACCTGGGGGTGGGCCAGTGCCTGGCCCAAGGTGTGGATGGGCGCGCAGGGAACGCCCGCCTGTTCCAGCGCAGCCAGCCACTGCGCCGCCGTTTTGCGCTTCATCACGGGCGCAAGCAGCGCCACCACCTGCGCGTGGTTGGCCACGCGCAGGGCGTTGGTCGCGAACTCCGGGTGATCTACCCAGTCCTGCAGCTCCGCCACGGCGCAAAAGCGCTGCCACTGCGCATCATTGCCCGCCCCCAGCATGATGGCGCCGTCCTGCACGTCGAAGGCCTGGTAGGGCACCATCGACGGGTGGGCCGTGCCCATGGGCTGGGGCTCGACGCCGCTTTGCCAATGGCTTTGCGCCATATAGGTCATGAAGCCCAGGGCGGTATCGAGCAGCGACACTTCCAGGTAAACGCCCTCGCCGGTGCGAGCGCGCTCGATCACGGCCGCCAGCACGCCGCTCAGAGCGTTCATTGCCGTTCCGATGTCCACCGGCGAAAAACTGGCGCGGGCAAGCGCTCCGCCGGGCTGGCCCATGGTGCTGAGCATGCCGCTGAAGGCCTGCAGCATGACGTCATAGCCGGGCGCGTTGCCCAGCGGGCCGTTGCGCCCGTAGCCCGAGATTTCGCAGTAGATCAGCCGCTCGTTGAGCGCAGACAGGGTCTCATGGTCCACCGCCAGCTTTTTTGCCGTACCGCCGGCAAAGCCTTGCAGCACGATGTCGGCGTCACGCACCAGACGGTGGACGATGTCCCTGCCTTCGAGTGTCTTCAGGTCGACCGCAAGGCTGCGCTTGTTGTGGTTGACGGCGACGAAAACCGCCGATTGCCCCTGTGACTGGGGCAGCCAGCGGCGGGTGTCGTCGCCGCCCACGGTCTCCACCTTGATCACGTCGGCGCCGTATTCGCCCAGGTATTGGCCGCACAGCGGGCCGGCCAGCACCTTGGTCAGATCGACCACCTTCATCCCCTGCAGCGGCTGCATGTGTTTCTCCTGTGCGGTGCGCGCCGTTCACTCGGCTTTGATGCCGATGGACAGCGCGGTGTCGCGCCACTTGGCGGTTTCGCTGGTGAAGAAGGCGTCCAGCTGGTCGGGAGCGACGTACAGGTTCACGACGCCACGGGCGGCGACGTTCTTCTGGTATTGAGGATCTTGCACCGCCTTGGACACCGCCTGGCGCAGGGCTTGCACGATCTCGGGCGGGGTCTTGGCGGGCACTTGCAGCGTCAGCCAGAAGTCCAGGTTGGCTGCGCCATAGCCCAGTTCCTTGAGTGTGGGGACGTCCGGCAGCAGTGCCGAGCGTTCGGGTGAGGTGATCGCCAGCGCGACCAGTTTGTCGGCCTTCGCGTTGGGCAGCGCCGTCGTCATGCTGTCGAACATGTAGTCGATGCGCCCGGCCAGCATGTCCTTGGCCGCGTCGCCGCTGCCCTTGTAGGCGATGGGTTCGGCAACGACCTGGGTGAGTTTCTGGAACAGCGTGCCGTAGAAGTGCGGCGAGCTCCCGGGGCCGAAGGTGGCGAAATTGAGCCGTGCATTTTTTTGTTGGCCCTTGGCGACCAGCTCGGCAAGCGTCTTGATGCCCGCCGACGGGTGAACGACCAGCACGTTGGGCAGCGCGCCGGTAATGCCCACCGGCACCAGGTCGCGCTCGGGGTGGAAGTTTTGATCCGGGTACATCAGCGGGTTGATCGCCTGCATGGCAACCGTGGTGTGCACCAGGGTCAGTCCGTCGGGCCTGGCGGCCATGACTTGCTTGGTGCCGATGTTGCCGCTGGCGCCCGGGCGGTTGTCGATGATGACTTGCGTACCCAATTCACGCCCCAGCGGCTGGGCCAGCAGCCGCGCCATGAAATCGGTCGGGCCGGCAGCGGCAAAGGGCACGACCAGCGTGGTGGTCTTGCCGCCGCCCGGCTGCGCCATGGCTTGCATGGGTGGGATGGCGGCCAAGGCTGCGGCCAGCCAAATTCTGCGTGTCATCGGATGCATGGTTGTCTCCTGGTATTGCATTGCGATGGCGTCAGTCTGGGCGATGCAGAGGTATTTGACAAAGACTTGTTTTGTATCTCACGCATAATAAAAACGTATAGCTGAGCACTTCTTACCATGCACCTCGACCTTCGCAGCTTGCGCAGTTTTGTCGCCGTGGCCTCGGCCGGCTCGATTTCGTCGGCCGCGCAAAGCCTGCACATTGCCCAGCCGGCCTTGAGCGTGCAGATCAAGCAGCTCGAGGAACAGCTGGGCACTGCGCTGTTTGACCGGCACCCGCGCGGCGTGGCGCTGACGGCCATGGGCGAGCGCCTGCTGGGCCACGCGGTGGACATTCTTCGGCGTGTCGACGTGGCCTATGACGATGTGCGCCAGGCGGCAGATCAGCCCAGCGGCCGGGTGGCCGTCGCGCTGCCGCAATCGGTGGCCAAGTTCGTCACCGTGCCGCTGGTGCAGGCGGTGGTGCGCCAGTGGCCTTCGATTGCGCTGCAAATGGTGGAGCTGAGCTCGGGCTACATCCCGCAGCAGTTGCTGCATGGTCTGGTCGATATCGGGATGACTTTTGGCACGGAAAACGATGCCCGCATGCGTTTCACGCATGTGCTCGATGAGCAGTTGGTGTTTGTCACGTCGGCGCAGCAGCTAGGCACCGCAGCCGGCCAGCCTTCCTCCATTGCAGTGCAGGACGTGGCGCGCTTTGCCATGGTGCTGCCCACCACGGCGCAAAGCCTGCGCCGAGTCATCGACGGCTACATGGTCCAGGCGGGTGTGGAGCCGCGCATTGCGGTCGAGGTCAACACCATCCATGAAATCCTGGCGCTGGTGGCCGCCGGCATGGGCGCGACGATTCTGTCGTATGCCGCGGTGAGCGACTTGCTGGCAATCCATCGGTTGGTGGCGCTGCCCCTGGTTCGCCCGGCGATGGCGCGGTCGATTTACGTCTGCCGCTCGGCGACCTTGCCCATGTCGACGGCCGCGGCCAAGGTGCATCGGCAGCTGCTTGCCACCATCGCAGCGCAGGTGACCGGCCAGCGCTGGCCGCACGCGACGCTGGCCGCCGCGCAAGCCCACAAAAAAGATACCGCGGCGCCGGCGTGTTGAACGCTGGCGCCGCGGCTTTGTGGGGAAGGAATTACTGGCGGATGAAGTCGATCATGATCGCGCCCGGTTCGCGCTGCACGTATTCGATGCGCACGCCCTCGCCGTAGCGTTCGACCATTTGGTTGAGCAGCGGAATGGGGTCGTGGTCGTTCAGGAAGCGCATGGTCTCGCCAGGATGCAGCGCGTCGAGCGCGCCGAAGATGGCCGAGTGGCGAAAGCGCCGGGCAACGCCGCGCGCGTCGAAGGGGTAGATCGCCTCGGGGGTGGAGTGGTCGTGCATGGTGTTTAAAGATGCATTGAAAATGAATCTTCAGTATACGCAGCGACGGCGGTTTCCTGGGGCCTGTGACCCTGCTGGCAGCGCTGCCTTGCCGGGGTCAGCGCAGCGTAGCGTCAAGCCTCTCGCCGGGTGATTGCGCCGCCGCGTGAAGGCATGCCAGCAGCGTCTGCACCAGCGGGTTGTCGGGCGTCTTGCGCCACATGGCGAGCATTTCCGAGTGGGGGTGCTCGCCCAGCAGCGGGCAAAAGACCAGGCGCGGCAGGCCGGCGCGCTGCATGGCGGCGGGTACCAGCGACACGCCTTGGCCGAGCGATACCAACGCGATGACCGACAGCCAGTGGCGCACTTCGTGGCGCACCTCGGGGGCGAAGCCGTGGGCCAGGCACAGGTCGTAGATGCGCTGGTGGTAGGTGGGCGAGACCAGGCTGGAGAACAGGATCAACCGTTCATTCTTGAGCGCCGCCAGATCGATGGCGCTGTGCCCACTCAACGGGTGGTCTGCCGGCAGGCAGGCGACGAAGGGCTCGGCCACGATCAGCTCGCTGGCGATGTCCTGCGGCGGCTGGATGGAATGCACCAGCGCCATGTCCAGGCGCAGTTGCAGCAGGCCTTGTAGTTGCTCGGCGCTGTTGGCTTCGAGCATGTCCACGCGCACGCCGGGGTGGCTGCGCTGTAACTGGGCCAGCGCCTGCGGCAGCCCGCGGTACAGGCTGGAGCCGACGAAGCCCAGGCGCAGGTGGCCGGTGCTGCCCTGGGCGACGTCGCGCGTTTCCTGCGCCGCCTGGCGGCTCAGGTCCAGCAGCTGGCGGGCGCGCGCGAGCAGGTGCTCGCCCGCGGCCGTCAGGCGCACGCCGCGGCTGTTGCGCTCGAACAGCTGGGCCTGCAGCTCGTCCTCCAGCTGGCGGATGGCCACCGACAGCGGTGGCTGCGAGATGTGCAGCCGCTGGGCGGCGCGGCCGAAGTGAAGCTCCTCGGCCAGCGTGACGAAGTAGTGCAGCAGACGCAGTTCCATGACGTGTCCATTGGTGATGTGTATTGTTCATAAGTTTAATGATATTGGACTTGTATCGTCCCGTGGGTTTCAATCGGTACCTAGAGACACGATCGACTGAAGGAGAAAGCCATGTCCGCCAACGACGCCCAGCAAATCACCGCCTTGGCCAAGGCCAGCGCAGCAGCCCATCCGGTGCCCGACCGCGGCCACGTCAACAACTACGCCGAGGACAAGGAGCTGCAGCAGCTGCTGGCGCTGTACCTGCCGGCCGACCTGTATGCCCACCTGCAGCCCTACTTCGAGCGCATGGGCGAACTGGCAGGCGGCGCCGTCGATGACTGGGCGCTGGAGGCCGACCGCAACCCGCCGACGCTGGAGATGCGCAGCCGCAGTGGCAAGGAAGTGCAGCGCATCGTCAAGCACCCGGCCTATGTCGAGATGGAGAAGGTGGCCTACCAGCAGTTCGGCCTGGCCGCCATCTCGCACCGCGAGGACATGCTGGGCTGGAAGGGCAAGATGCCGCCCATCGTCAAGTACGCGCTGACCTATCTGTTCGTGCAGTCGGAGTTCGGCCTGTGCTGCCCGCTGTCGATGACCGACTCGCTCACGCGCACGCTGAAGAAATACGGCGAGCAGAAACTGGTCGACAAATACCTGCCCAAGCTGCTGGCGATGGACTTCGACCACAGCGTGCAGGGTTCGATGTTCATGACCGAGCAGGCCGCGGGCTCGGACATTGCCAACACGCTGACGATGGCCTACCCGCAGGAGGACGGCAGCTGGCGTCTGTATGGCGAGAAGTGGTTCTGCTCCAACCCCGACGCGGGCTTTGGCATGGTCCTGGCGCGCGTCGACGGCGGCCCCGCCGGCATGAAGGGCATCTCGCTCTTCCTGCTGCCGCGCTACCTGGACGATGGCAGCACCAACCAGTACCACATCGTGCGCCTGAAGGACAAGATGGGCACGCGCTCCATGGCCAGCGGCGAGATCCGCATGGAAGGCGCCGTGGCCTATCTGGTGGGCGAGCAGGGCCGGGGCTTTGTGCAGATCGCCGACATGGTGAACAACTCGCGCCTGTCCAACGGCATGCGCTCGGCCGGCATGATGCGCCGCGCCGTGGCCGAGGCCGAATACATCGCCCGCGAGCGCTGGGCCTTCGGCAAGCAGCTGCAGGATCTGCCGCTCATGAAGGTGCAGCTCGACAAGATGCGGGTGCCGGCCGAGCAGGCCCGCACCATGGTGTTCCAGACCGCGGCCACGCTGGCCCGCTCGGACGCCGGCGACAAGACGGCCTACGCGCTGCTGCGCATCCTCACGCCGATGATCAAGTTCCGCGCCTGCCGCGATGCGCGCAAGGTGACGGCCGATGCGATGGAAGTGCGCGGCGGCTGCGGCTACATTGAGGAATGGGCCGACCCGCGCCTGGTGCGCGACGCCCACCTGGGCTCGATCTGGGAGGGCACGAGCAACATCGTCGCGCTGGACGTCAAGCGCGCCATCAAGAGGGAGGGCTCGCTGCCGGTGCTGCAAGAGCACCTGCTGGGGCTGCTGGCGGATACCCAGGGCATCACCCCCGCCTACCGCCAGGCGCTCACCGATGCGCTGGCCGGGGCCGCCAAGCTGGCCGAGCGTGCCGTGCAGGACGACGGCGAGTACCTGGTGCGCCAGGCCGCCACCGCCCTGTACAACTGCACCACGGCGATTGCCATGGCCTGGGAGGCGGGCAAGACCGGATCGACCGAACGCCTGCGCCTGTCGCAGCTGGTCATCGCCCACCGCGTGCTGCCGCGCAACCCCTTGAGCGAAGGCGGCGTGCCGGCCGAGTGGGTGCAGTAAGCGCTCGATAACCCCCTCGCCCCCTTGGTTACCCATATCCACGTCTTTGTGATGAGAGTGGGTTACGCCGCATGGGCAGGGTTTGAGGCTGCTTCTCCCTCCCCCTCTGGGGGAGGGCAGGGGTGGGGGTTAGACCTTGCGCGCCGCTGGCAAGCCAGCCGAAGCCCCCATCCCTACCTTCCTCCAAAGGGGGAAGGAGTTTGCAAATACACGTTACGGCGCCCATGCATAAAGCGCCACCAGCCATCCAATCAATAACAGGAGACACACCATGCTCAAACGCAGCCTTCTCGCCCTGGCCGCTGGCGCCGCCCTTTTGGCGGCGCTGCCGGTTCAGGCGCAAGCCACTTTCCCTGACAAGCCGCTCACCTTCGTCGTGCCCTTCCCGCCGGGCGGGCCTACGGACGCCATGGCGCGCATCCTGGCGACCGAGCTGACCAAGGAGCTGGGCCAGAGCGTCATCGTCGACAACAAGGCGGGCGCTGGCGGCAACATCGGCGCCGACGCCGTGGCGCGCGCCACGCCCGACGGCTACACCATCATGTTCGGCACCTCGGGGCCGCTGGCCATCAACCAGAGCCTGTACAAGGGGCAGAAATACGATGCACGCACCAGCTTCGAGCCCGTCATCTACGTCGGCTACCTGCCCAACATCCTGGTGGTGCGCCCCGGCCTGGGAGTGAGCAGCGTGCAGGAGCTGATCGCCAAGGAGAAGGCCAAGCCCGGCACGCTCAGCTACGCCTCGTCGGGCAACGGTGCGTCGTCGCACCTGGCGGGCGTGCTGTTCAACGAGATGACCGGAACGCAGCTGCTGCACGTGCCCTACAAGGGCACGGGGCCGGCGCTCAACGACTTGCTGGGCGGACAGGTGGACATGACGTTCACCGACATCCTCACTGCCATGCCCTACATCGAGGGCGGCAAGGTCAAGCCGCTGGGCGTGGCCACGGCCAAGCGCTCCAGCGCGCTGCCCGATATTCCGACGATTGCGGAGCAGGGCGTCAAGGGCTATGACGTCAGCGTCTTCTTTGGCGTCGTGGCGCCCAAGGGCACGCCGGCCGATCGCATCCAGGTGCTCAACCAGGCGTTTGCCCGCGCGCTCGACTCGGACAGGGTGCGCAGCAGCTTTGCCAAGCAGGGGCTGGAGGCATCGCCCGACCACACGCCCGCCTATCTGGGCCAATTCATTCGCACCGAGGTCGACAAATGGGCCAAGGTGGTGCAGCAGGCCGGCGTGCGGCTCGATTGATGGAGAAACCTGAAATGACCATGCCAATCAATCCGGGCGCGCTTGCCGGCATCAAGGTACTGGATCTGTCGCGCATCCTCGGCGGGCCGCTGTGCGGCCAGATCCTGGGCGACCACGGCGCCGACGTGCTCAAGGTCGAGCCGCCCCAGGGCGACGACACGCGCGCCTGGGGCCCGCCGTTCAAGGACGGCGTGGCGTCTTACTACTACGGGCTCAACCGCAACAAGCGCATCCAGTTCCTCGACCTGTCTGGCGCCGAGGGCCAGCAGCGCGTGCGCGCGCTGATGGCGCAGGCCGACGTGGTGGTGGAGAACTTCAAGGTCGGCACCATGGAGAAATGGGGCATTGGCTACGAGCAGATGCGCCATGAGTTTCCGCACCTCGTCTGGTGCCGCGTGACCGGCTTTGGCGCCGACGGCCCGCTGGGCGCGCTGCCCGGCTACGACGCCGCCATCCAGGCCATGGCCGGGTTGATGAGCATCAACGGCGACGCTGACGGCGATCCGCTGCGCGTCGGCCTGCCGGTGGTCGACATGGTGACCGGCATGAACGCGGTGATCGGCGTGCTGCTGGCGCTGCACGAGCGCGCCAGGAGCGGCCTGGGCCAGCTGGTCGACGCGGCGCTGTACGACAGCGGCCTGTCGCTCCTGCACCCGCATGCGGCCAATTGGTTCATGAGCGGCAAGGTGCCGCAGCGCACCGGCAACGCCCACCCCAACATCTACCCCTATGACGTGATCCACACCGGCGGCGCGCCCATCTTCCTGGCCGTCGGCAACGATCGGCAGTTCAGGCTGCTGTGCGACTACATCGGCCAGGGCGCGCTGGCCGACGATGCGCGCTTCACCACGGCGGGGCAGCGCTCGGTGCACCGCGCCGAGTTGAAGCCGCTGCTCACCGAAGCCTTCAAGGATCGCGATGGCCAGGAGCTGGCCGACGCGCTGATGGCAATCGGCGTGCCCGCGGCGCCGGTGCTCGACGTGCAGCAGGCGCTGCAGCACCCGCACACCCAGCACCGCGCCATGGTGGTGCAAATGCAGGACGGTAGCCGGGGCCTGGGCGCGCCGGTCAAGCTCAGCCGCACGCCAGCCAGCTACCGCCTGCCGCCGCTGAGCGAGGGCGAGGATTTCTTAGACTAGGACGCATGACAAAAACTTCTGCTTCCAATCCGACCGGTGCGCCGGCCGCCACCGCCAATCACGCCCCCAACTCCTTTGCCGGCGAGCCGCCCGGCGTGCTCTTTGGCCTGCCCATGCCGATGGCGCGCGCCATGGGGCTGCGCGGCGTGAGCGTTGGAGGCGACCAGGCGCAGGTGTCCATGGATACCCAGGCAGACATGAGCAACAGCCGCGGCCAGGCCCACGGCGGCGCCATCGCCACGCTGCTGGACTGCACGCTGGCCGCGGCCGTGCGCGCCCACGACCCGGCCGGCCACGGCGTGGCGACCATCGACATGACGCTGCACTTCGTGGCGACCGGCAGCGGCACGCTGACCGCCAGCGCGCACTGCGACCGGCGCGGGCGCTCGATCAGCTTTGCCCGCGGCGAGGTGCGCGACGCCGCCGGTGCGCTGGTGGCCACGGCCACCGGCAGCTTCAAGCTGATGCCGCGCACCCCGGCCGCCAGTGGGGCCTGAGCTTTCCGAGACGAGCAGGTTGCTTTGCCTACCTCCGTCACGGCCGCGCGCAGGTCAGAGCAAAGGCGTGTTGCAGGGTGTGACGGCGGTGGCGTCGCCAGCGGCCTGGAGCCATCGCTGACAGTGATTGGATGCTGGCGCGCCTGCGATGACAGGGCGCCGGCGGGGGTGGTCTCAGTCCAGCGAAATCTGCGCCGCGTCGACGATGGACTTCCAGTGCGCCGCGTCGCGTTCGAGTACGGGCTTGAATTCCTGCGGCAGCGAGCCCACGGGGATCAGACCCATTTCGGACAGGCGCCGGTTCATGTCCGGCGTATGCACGATGGACGCCACCTCGCGCCCCAGCTTGTCGACGATGGCCTGCGGCGTGCTGGCAGGCAGGAAGACGCCGAACCAGCCGTTGGCTTCAAAGCCGGGGTAGCTGACTTCGCCTAGCATGGGGGTGTCCGGCAGTGCCGGGTGGCGCTGCGAGCCGGTGACGGCGAGCACCCGCAGCTTGTCGGAGCGCAGCTGAGGGTAGGCGGCCGTGGCATCGACAAAGGCCGCCGTGACCTGCTCACCGAGCACCGCCGCCATCTCCGGGCCCGAGCCCTGGTAGGGGACGTGCATCAGGTCGGTGCCGGCCTTCATGTTGAACTGCTCGATGTGCAGGTGCGACGACGTGGCGTTGCCGTAGCTGGCGGCGCTGAGCGTGCCGGGCTGGGCCTTGGCGCGGGCGACGAGTTCCTGGATGGTCTTGATGCCGGTGCTGCGCGGCGTGAAGATGACGTCGGCGGAGCGGGCGATCTGCGAGACGGGCGCGAGGTCGGCCAGCTTGTACGGCACTTTTTTGTACAGCGACGGAATCTGCACCACGGTCGTGATGCCCAGCAGCACCGTGTAGCCGTCGCCGGGCGCCTTGGCCACGATGTCGTTGCCCAGGATGCCGCTGGCGCCGGGCTTGTTCTCCACCACCACGGGCTGGCCCCAGCGCTGGGCCAGCTGCGTGCCGATCAGGCGGGCAATGGTGTCGGTGCCGCCGCCGGCCGGGTAGGGCACGATGAGGCGGATGGGCTTGCCCGGGTAGCTGTCCTGCACCTGCGTCTGCGCCTGCGCGGTGCCGATGGCGCAGGCTGTGGCCAGCGCGATGAGGGGCAGGGCCAGGGCCTTGCGTCGGGTGAATGCCATGTTTGTCTCCGTTGGGTTTGGGTTCACAGCGTGCGGGCGATGATCTCTTTCATGATCTCGTCGCTGCCGCCGTAGATGCGGCCGATGCGCGCGTCGGTCCAGGCGCGGCCCACCTGGTATTCGGTCATGTAGCCGTAGCCGCCGTGCAACTGCAGGAACTCGTCGAGCAGCTTGTTCTGCAGCGCCGTGGCGTTGAGCTTGACCATGGCCGCGCGCTCGGGCGTGAGCTCGCGGCGCATGTGCAGCGCCATGCAGTCGTCGACGAAGACGCGCAGCATGGTGGCCTGGGCCTTGGCTTCGGCCAGCTTGAAGCGCGTGTTCTGGAACTCGAACACGCTCTGGCCGAAGGCCTTGCGTTCGCGCGTGTAGTCCACGGTTTTCTGCAGGAACGCCTCGACCGACGCGGCGGCGCGCACCGCCACCACCAGGCGCTCCTGGGCCAGCTCCTTCATCAAATACTTGAAGCCCAGGTTCTCCTCGCCCAGCAGGTTGCCCACGGGCACGCGCACGTTGTCGAAGAACAGCTCGGAGGTGTCCTGCGCCATCAGGCCGATCTTCTCCAGCTTGCGGCCCTTGCTGAAGCCGGGCGTGCCGTCCTCGACGACGATCAGCGACACGCCCTTGGCGCCCAGCTCGGGCGCGGTCTTGGCGACGACGATGACGATCTCGCTGTTGATGCCGTTGGTGATGAAGGTCTTGCTGCCGTTGATGACGTATTCATCACCCTCGCGCCTGGCCGTGGTGCGCACGGACTTGAGGTCGCTGCCCGCGCCGGGCTCGGTCATGGCGATGGCGCCGATCAGCTCGCCCGCGGCCATGCGCGGCAGCCAGCGGTCTTTCTGCTCCTTGCTGCCATAGGCAAAGATGTACGGCGCGACGATGTCCGAGTGCAGCGGAAAGCCGAGGCCGCTGGCGCCGGCGCGGGCGATTTCTTCGAGCAGCACTGCGGCATGGCCGAAGTCGCCGCCGCCGCCGTAGGGCTCGGGCAGCATGGGGTTGAGCAGCCCCTCGCGCCCGGCTTTGCGCCAGACCTCCTTGGGCACGATGCCGTCGCGCTCCCACTGGTCGTGGAAGGGTTCGACTTCACGTTCGAAAAAGCGCCGCGCCTGCTCGCGCAATTGCTCGTGGTCTTCGCGGTAGATGGTGCGGGTGATCAGGTCTTGCATGGTGGGACTCATTGATGGGGTTGAAGAACTTGGCTGAACAGCGGCTGTTTCTCCCTCCCCCTCTGGGGGAGGGCAGGGGTGGGGCCGGCGGCGCTTGAGCCAAGGGCAAGGCCTTTCTTGGCATGGCTGGCCCCCATCCCCACCTCGGTGCTGGCGGCGGGACGCCACCGCTCTTCAGGCCGTCCAGTTCCGCATTGGCGGAACTGGAGCCGCGGCCTTCAGCCCCAGAGGGGGAAGGAGTAAGGCGGGCGTGCGTAGGAGTGTGTGCATATTCACGTCAAACCAGGCTGCAACGCTTATCAAGTAAGCGCAGGTAGCCATTGTTTTAAGAGTCCCTCAGGGCGAATCCGGCCTGCGGCGCGTCGCGGTACTGCTCCTTGAGCTTGCGGCGCAGCAGCTTGCCGGTCTCCAGTCGCGGCAGGGCGTCGACGAAGACCATGCGCTGCGGCAGCTTCAGGCGCGCGAGCACCTCGGCGGCCTGGTCGGCAATGGCGCGGGCCGTCTGCTGCGTGGCCTCGGCGCCCGGGCGCAGCACGACGGCGGCCAGCGGCACCTCGCCAAAGTCGGCGTCGGGCACGCCGACCACGGCCAGCTCCTGCACGCCGGGGTGGCGCGCCAGCGCGTTCTCTATCTCCTGCGGGTAGAGGTTGACGCCGCCCGACAGGATCAGGTCGGCGCGCCGGTCGCTCAGGAACAGATAGCCCTCGGCGTCCACATGGCCTATGTCGCCATAGGTCACCCAGCCGCGCTCGTCGATGGCCTGGCGCGTCTTCTCGGGGTCGTTCAAGTAGCTGAACTGCCCGCCGCCCGAGAAATACACCTGGCCGATCTCGCCCGCGGGCAGTTCCTGGCCCTGGTCGTCGACGATGTGCAACTGGCCCGTCGTGGCGCGGCCCACCGAGCCGGGGCGCTGCCGCCATTCGGCGGAATTGATCATCGTCGTGCCGCAGCCCTCGGAGCCGGCGTAGTACTCCAGCAATATGTCGCCCCACCAGTCGAGCATCGCGTGCTTGACATGAACCGGGCAGGGCGCGGCGGCGTGTATGGCCATGCGGTGGCTGGACAGGTCGTAGCGCTTGCGCACCTCCTCGGGCAGTTTCAGCAGGCGCCCGAACATCGTGGGCACCCACTGGCTGTGGGTGACGCGGTGGCGTTCGATGAGGGCCAGCGCGCCTGCAGCATCGAAGCGCTCCATGATCACGGCCTGCCCACCGAGTTCGAGCACGCGCAGCGTGTAGCGCAGCGGCGCGGCGTGGTACAGCGGCGCGGGCGACAGGTAGACCGTGTCCTCGCCCATGCCCAGGCGCTGCGCCGTGCCTTCGGCCTCGGGGTCTGCCTGGCCGCGCAGCTGGGCGGGCCACAGCGGTTTGAGCACACCCTTGGGCCGGCCCGTGGTGCCAGAGGAATACAGCAGGTCGCGCCCGATCGGCCGGTCGGAAAAATCCACCGGCGGGCCTTGCAGCGCGGCCAGTGCCGCATGCAGCGATGGCGCCTGGGGCGCTGCCTCGTCCACGCTCCAGCAGGGCAGGGTGCAGCCTTCGAGCTGGGGCAGGGTCTTGGCGGAGGCCACGACCAGGCGCGCGCCGCAGTCCTGCACTATGTAGGCCACCTCGTCGACCGTCAGGTGGGTGCTGAGCACGGCGGCGTACAGGCCGGCCTCGCGCGCGGCCAGCGCCAGCGCCAGGATCTCGACGCGGTTCTCCAGCAGCACGGCAAAGCGCTCGCCTGCCTGCAGCCCCTGGGCCGCCAGCCATTGCGCCATCTGCTGCGCCTGCTGCGCCAGCGCGCCGGCGGTGGTGTCGCGGCCCTGGTCGGCCATGAACACCACCGTCCGATCGGGGGCCGCTGCGGCGCGGCCAAAGAAATCCTGCATGCCTGTCACCCGTGGTTTGCACGCGCCGCCGGGATGGTGGCGCATTCGGGAAATACGGACTTCATGTCTCGTAAATCTGATACTCCAGTGAATTCTTTCAGGCAAACAGTTCAAGAAGCATGGGGTAAACACGCTGTTAAGGACAAACTAACAGCCATGAAATTGGTTTTAATGGATCATTCGTTTCATTAACCGTATGGAGTGAATATGAGGAATCCAGTCATCGTCGACGCCATTCGCAGTCCCATGGCCCGGGCCAAGCCTGATGGCGCGCTGGCCGAGTTGCATCCCGTGGATCTGCTGTCGCAGGTGCTGCAGCAGTTGGTGGAGCGGAGCAAGATCGACCCCGGCCAGGTCGATGACGTGATCTGCGGCTGCGTGAGCCAGGCCGGCGAGCAGGCCGGCACGCCCGGCCGCCTGGCCTGGCTGGCCGCCGGCCTGCCCACGCATGTGCCGTCGACCACCATCGACCGCAAATGCGGCTCCAGCCAGCAGGCGGTGCACTTTGCGGCCCAGGCCATCATGGCCGGCGCGCAGGACATCGTCATTGCCTGCGGTGTGGAATCGATGAGCCGCGTGCCCATGGGCAGCTCGCGCATGGGCAAGAACACCACTGGCGCGCGCTTCGACGCGCGCTACGCGCCCGGCCTGGTGGGCCAGGGTGTATCGGCCGACCTCGTCGCCGCCAAGTGGGGGCTGCCCCGCACCGACCTGGACGGCTACGCCGCACGCTCGCACCAGCGCGCCCATGCCGCCCAGTCGGCCGGCCGCTTTTCCCGCGAGATCGTCGGCATCGACACCCCCGCTGGCCGCGTGACGCAGGACGAGACCATCCGTGCCAGCACCACGGTGGAAAAGCTCGCCGGCCTCAAGGCCGTGTTCCAGAACGACGAGCTGTCGGCGCGCTTCCCGCAGATCCAATGGAGCACCACGGCCGGCAACGCCTCGCAGATGACCGACGGCGCCAGCGCCATGCTCATCATGAGCGAGGAGCGCGCGCTGCAGCTGGGCCTCACGCCGCGCGCGCGCTTCGTCGCGTTTGACGTGGTGGGCGACGACCCGCTCTACATGCTGACCGCCCCCATCCCCGCCACCCAGCGCGTGCTGGCCAAGGCGAAGATGACGCTGGACGCCATCCACCACTACGAGATCAACGAGGCCTTCGCCAGCGTGCCCATGGCCTGGCAGAAAGAGCTCAAAGCCGACGGCGAACGCCTGAACCCGCGCGGCGGCGCCATCGCCCTGGGTCACCCGCTGGGTGCATCCGGCATTCGCCTGATGACCACCATGCTGCATGCGCTGGAAGACAGCGGCGGGCGCTACGGCCTGCAGTCGATGTGCGAGGCGGGCGGCATGGCCAACGCCACCATCATCGAACGACTGTAATTTTGCGCATGACTCCCTCCCCCTCTGGGGGAGGGGAGGGGAGGGCAGGGGTGGGGGCCGGCGGCGCTCGCGCCCGCACATACCTGGGTAGCGCAAGCCAGGCCCCCATCCCCACCTTCCCCCAGAGGGGGAAGGAGCCGAACACGGACCCCAAAAGGAGTAAACATGAAACTGCAACAAGGAATGACCGCCCTCGTCACCGGCGGCGTCTCGGGCCTGGGCGAGGCCACGGCCATCGCGCTGCTGGAGCGCGGGCTGAATGTCGTCGCCGTCGACCTGAACGACGAGCGCGGCCAGGCGATGGAACAGAAGTACGCCGGCCGCCTGCGCTACGTCAAGGCCGACGTCTCCGACGAGGCCCAGATGCAGCAGGCCGTTGCGGCGGCCGAAGCCTTCGGCAACTTCCGCGCGCTCGTGCATTGCGCCGGCATAGGCGGCCCGGTGCGCCTGATCGAGAAGGACGGCAGCGCCGGATCGCTGGAGAAATACACCAACATCATCCGCGTCAACCAGATCGGCAGCTTCAACACGCTGCGCCTGGCGGCCGTCGCCATGGCCAAGAACGAGCCGATCGACGGCGAGCGCGGCGCCTGCGTGCTCACCGCATCGGTCGCGGGCTACGAGGGGCAGATCGGCCAGATTCCCTACGCATCGTCCAAGGCCGGCGTGATCGGCATGACTATCGTCGCCGCGCGCGACCTGGCGACCAAGTTCATCCGCGTGTGCACCATCGCCCCGGGCCTGTTCGACACGCCCATCCTGGCCAAGCTGCCCGACAACATCCGCCAGTCGCTGGCCGCCTCCGTACCCAACCCGGCGCGCCTGGGCCACCCGTCCGAATACGCGATGACCGCGCTGCACATCCTGGAGAACCCCATGCTCAATGGCGAGACGATTCGCCTGGATGGGGCGATCCGCATGCAGCCGCGGTGACATCCGGCCTTCGCGCTTATCCGTAAAGCGTCAGCAGCTCACTTTTTCGAGTGAATTGCGCAGGCGGCCGTCGCGCCGCCCAAGCACAAGGAGACACACATGCCCCTCTACAACCGCCGCCGCGCGTTGCGCCTGGCCGCAGCCGGCACTCTGCTGGGCTTGGGCGCCCTGATGGCGGCCCCGGCCGCCTGGGCGGACGCCGCCTGGCCCCAGCGCCCCATCACCTTCGTCGTGCCGGGCGCGGCCGGCGGCACCACCGACACGCCGGTGCGCTTTTTGGCGCAACGCCTGGGCGAGCGCCTGGGCCAGCCCATCGTGGTGGACAACAAGCCCGGCGCGGGCGGCATGCTGGGCGCCAACCTGGTGGCGCGCGCGCAGCCCGACGGCTACACCGTACTGGTGGGCAACACCGGCTCCAATGCCATCAACTACACGGCCTACCAGAAGCTCAACTACAAGCCGGGCGACTTCATCGCGCTGACCGACATGATCTCGTTCGCCAACGTGCTGGTGGTGCCCGTGAAGTCCCCCATCAAAAGTCTGGCAGATCTGATCGCCGAGGCCAGGAAGGAGCCCGGCAAGCTGGCGTTCTCGTCCGCCGGCGTGGGCCAGACCACGCACCTGATGGGCGAGCTGTTTCGCCAGCGCGCGGGGGTCGACGTGGTGCACGTTCCGTACCGGGGCTCGGCCCCGGCGACGTTGGCCATCGTGGCGGGCGAGACGCAGTTCATGTTCGACAACCTCACGGGCTCGCTGGTCCACGTCAAGGACGGCAAGCTACGCGCCCTGGCCGTGACCGGCGCCACGCGCGAGCCCGAGCTGCCCGACGTGCCCACCATGACCGAACTGGGCATGAAGGACTTCGACAAGGTTGGCTGGATGGGTTTCTTCCTGCCCGCCGGGACGCCGCCCGGGATCGTCAAAAAACTCACCGACGGCCTGATCGCCGAGCTCAAGGATCCGGCCGTGGTGCAGCGCTACCAGGAACTCGGTGGCCGGCCCGGCGGCATGGACAGCGCGCAATTCACGCAGATGGTCGAGCGCGACCGCAAGGACTGGGGCGAGCTGATCCGCAGCCAGAAGCTGCAGCTCGACTGAGGACGCGCCATGCCCGATACCCACTCCTTCACAGGCCACCATGTCTTCGTCGCCGGCGGTACCAGCGGCATCAACCTTGGCATTGCCCAGGCGTTCGCCCGCGCTGGCGCCCATGTCACCGTCATGAGCCGCTCGCCCGACAAGGTGCAGCAGGCCACCGAGGGGCTGCGCGCGCTCGGGGCGCAGGCGCTGGGCATCAGCGCCGACGTGCGCGATGCGGCGGCGGTGGAGGCGGCGCTGCGCCAGGCGCATGAACGCTTTGGCGACATTGACGTGCTCGTCTCCGGGGCGGCCGGTAATTTCATCGCGCCGGCCAAGGACTTGTCGCCCAATGGCTTCAAGACCGTGGTGGACATCGACCTGAACGGCACCTTCCACGTGCTGCGCCTGGCCTACCCGATGCTGAAGAAACCCGGCGCCAGCGTCATCAACATCTCGGCGCCGCAGGGCGTCAACCCCACCATGTACCAGGTGCATGCCTGCGCCGCCAAGGCCGGCATCGACATGATGACGCGCGTGCTGGCCATGGAGTGGGGCGAGGCGGGCGTGCGCGTGAACGCCATCGCGCCCGGGCCGATCGAGGGCACCGAGGGCATGCGCCGCCTCGCTCCCTCGCCCGAGGCGCTGGCCGACGCGGTCGCCGGCGTGCCGCTGCAGCGCATGGGCACGCTCGACGATATCGCCCACATGGCGCTGTTCCTGTCGTCACCCCAGGCCGGCTACGTGACGGGCGCGGTCATCCCGGTCGACGGCGGCTCGTCGCTGCGCGGCGGGCGCGACATGCGCGCGTCCTACGTCCCGCGGGACGGGGCATGAGCACCGGGCCTGCGCGCGCGCTTTGGCGCAGCCGCGCCGGCACGTGAATCAGGCGAGAATCCAGGCTTTTTGGGATCGATAGACAGTGAACATGGAAGCGGACGGCAAACTGGTCAGCGCCCTGGTGCGCGGTATTTCCGTGCTGCGTTGCTTCTCCAACAAATGCCAGGAGCTCAGTGCCAAGGAGCTGATGGATCTGACCGGCCTGCCCAAGCCCACGCTGTTTCGCCTGACCGAGACGCTGTGCGAGCTCGGCCTGCTGCGCTATTCGGAGCGCCTGTCCAAGTACGTACCCGGCCTGGGCCTGCTGCAGCTGTCGTCGCCCGTGCTCACGCGCATGGCGCTGCGCCAGTTCGCCCGCCCCCACATGCAGGCCCTGGCCGACCTGACCGAGGGCCAGGTGCAACTGGCCGTGGGCCACCGCCGCGAGCTGTGCCTGGTGGAACTGGCCAATGGCATGGGCAACACGGTGTTCCGCCAGGAGGTGGGCGTGTCCATGTCGCTGTCGCGCACCGCCACGGGCCGCGCCTATCTGCTGGGCATGGCCGAGGACGAGCGCGCGGCCTACCTGCGCGACCTGCAGGCACGCAACCCGCAGCGCGCCGCCTGGCTGGAGCAGCGCCTGGTGAACGCGCGCGAAGACATGGCGCAGTACGGTTTTTGCCGCAGCCACGGCGACCTGCACAGCGAGATCGAGTCGATTGCCGTGCCGATGAGCCAGCCCCAGGACAGCGAGCTGTGGATCTTCGCGCTGTCGGTGCCGGTGTTCAGCCCGCTGTACGGCAAGCTCGAATCCGATCTGGGCCCGCGCCTGCGCACGCTGGTGCGCTCGGTCGAGGGGGTGCTGGGGGTTTGAGGGTTGCGCCCTCCGCTCAGTGTCGGTCGGGCGAGGCGGCTGCCTTGAGTAGCGGTGACGCCGGCAAAAACCGGAACGCCATCGACGCCAGCGCCAGCCAGAGTGCAATCGCCAGCAGCACGGCGCGGTAGGGGTCGATTTCCTGGGTTTCGGCCCAGGCGGCGACGGCGCCGGTGGCCGACTGCATCAGCGCCACGCCCAGGAACATCGACATGGTGTAGAGCGACAGAGCGCGTCCGGTGAGCGCGCTGGAGTAGGAGGCGCGCGCGTCGGCGTACTGCAGCACGCTGTAGCCCCACACCATGCCCAGCACGATCATCAGCGCCACCGCGGCGCCCGCGTGTTGCAGCAGCGCCAGCACGGCAAACATGCCGGCCATGACGAGTGATGCGTTGGCGATCCAGGCGCGCCGGCGCAGCGGCCCGGGGTCGATGCGGCCAAAGCTGCCGGGGGCGAACAGCGAGATGACCGAAAGCACCAGCGCGACGTTGCCGCTGTCGACCAGCGAGAAGCCGAAGCGGTTCATCAACAGCGGGCCCATCCACAGGCCGCGCAGCGACAGAAAGGCCGCGTAGCCCGACATGCCCAGAATCAGGATGCCCCAGGTGTGGCGCAGCGTGAAAATTTCCAGCAGGCCCAGCAGCGAGCGGCGCAGGCTCTCGCGCGGTTGCTGCGCATCGCCCGGCAGTTCGGGCTCGCGTACCAGCGCGTAGACGATGACCCACGACAGCGCGCTGAGCCCGGCCAGCAGGCCAAAGCCCACGCGCCAGCCCCAGTGCTGCACCACCCAGGCCAGCGGCGTGCCGGTCAGCATCAGCCCGAGGCCGCCCATGCCCAGGCTCAGGCCTGAGAAGAAGGCGAAGCGGTCGCTGGGGAAGTGGCGCGAGATCAGCACGGTGCACGCCAGGAACGCGGGCGAGCAGCCCACGCCGATCAGCAGCTGCCCGACCATCAGCCAGCCATGGTCGGGCGCCAGCGCCGACAGCGCCGCGCCCGCGATCGACAGCGGCGCGGCCGCCAGCACCGTGCGGCGCAGGCCGTAGCGGTCCATGGCAATGCCCATCAAGAGCTGCGCGACGCCGAACGACAGGCCGAACAGCCCGGCAAAGGCCCCCAGCGCCTGCACGGACAGGCCGAAGTCGTGCTGCAGATCCTGCGCGACGATGGCGGTGACGGTGCGGTAGGACTGGCTCAGCGCAAAGCCCGACAGCAGGGCCAGCAGCATGACCCACAGCGGGCGGGAGCGGGAGGGGGCGGAGGAGGGGGGCGTAGCGACAGAATTCACATTGATGATTTTTGGCGGTTTACATGCCTGCGGCGTTCAGATCCCTTCCGTTTTGGGGGGTGGACGGAGCCGGGAGCGCAGGCATTTTGCCGGCATAGAGAACCCAAGCGCCGCTGGCCCCCACCCCAACCCCAGTGCTGGCGGCGGGACGCCGCCGCTCTTCGGGCTGTCCAGTTGCGCGCAGGCGCCACTAGAGCCGCAGCCCTCAGCCCCAAAGGGGGAGGGAGTGAAGGCGCGATCCGCAGGTCTCATGTGCGGCGCGCCATGGCCCTTGCGTGGTGCGCCAGGGTTCGTTCGGCCTGCGCCAGCACGGGCGCGTCGACCATGCGGCCGTCGAGCACGCAGACGCCGCCGCCTGCTGCCTGCAGGGCCTGCTGCACGCGTTGCGCGTGGGCCACGGCGGCGTCGCCCGGGTCGAACGCCGCGTGCAGCGGGGCGACCTGCGCCGGGTGGATGCACAGCTTGCCGCCAAAGCCCATGCGTCGCGCGCGTGCGGCATCAAGAGTCATGCGCTCGGGATTTTTCGTGTCCACGGTCACGCCGTCGATGGGCGCGGCCATGCCGGCGCGGCGCGCGGACAGCACCACGGCCATGCGCATCGGCAGCAGCTCGGCTTCGTCCGGGCCGCAGGCCATGCCGGCGTCGACCTGGAAGTCCAGGTGGCCAAAGGCCAGGCGCGCGACCTGGGGCGCGGCGGCCAACGTGTCCACGGCATGCAACCCGGCCACGGATTCGACCAGCGCCAGCAGCGCCGCCCCGCTCCCTGCGGCGCGCGCCACGGCCAGCAGTGTCTCGGCGCGCTCGGCTTTCGGAATCACGGCGCCGGCCAGGCCCAGTGCGGTGAGCTGCGCCAGCGCCTGCAGGTCGTCGGCAAACCAGGGCGTGCCCTCGGCGTTGATGCGCACCAGCAGGCGCGCGCGCTGCGCACCGTCGAGAGCGCCTGCGGCTTCCAGCAGGGCGCCGCGTGCGCGCGCCTTGTCGGCCGGCGCCACGGCGTCCTCCCAGTCGGCAATCACCATGTCGGCGCCGCTGGCCAGCGCCTTGGGCAGGCGCTGGGGATGGGTGGCGGGGACGAAGAGGAAGGAGCAGGCCTCGTGGACGCGGTGGTGTTGCATGCCTCTTCCTCAGTGCGTGGCGTCGCCCACCAGCGTGCCCACACGCGGCCAGCTGCCGACCTGCCACAGCCGCGCCACGGCCGCCTGGGCTGCTTGCGCGCCCACGGCGCCGCCGTAGTCGGCCAGGCGCAGCGCCTTGGCGGTGATTTCTTCGCGTGACAGCGTGTTGCCCGGGTCGCCCTTGGGTTCGTCGACGCGGCCGTGCAGTACGCGGCCGTCGGTGGTCTGCACGGTGACCTTGCCGATCCAGCGCTGGGGGTAGGCGGCGTCCACCTCGGGGTCGAGCGCCATGGCCACTTTGTCGCGCAGGGCCACGGTATCGGCGGCAAGAAATTCGGCGTCGAACTCGGTCAGGCCCGCATGGCCAAAGCGCGCTGCCAGGGCCAGCACCGTGCCCATGGAGAACTTGGACTGGTGCACCGTGCTGGGCGATGTCACCGGGCCCAGCACGTCGATGGCGCCCTGGTGCACGTGGCAGGTTACCCGGGCGATGTCTTCGATCCGCAAGCCGTGCTGCTGCATGACCTGCAAGAGCGCGTCGGCGGCGGGGTGGGTGTGGCGGCAGGAGGCATGCCACTTGAACGATGTCTCGGCCGTGGCCCAGCGCGTGCCCAGGCCGTCCGCCAACTTGGCTGGGTTGGCGTCGCTGGACATGCCGGCCGCCATGCCCTGCGGGCCGGTGAAGATGTCCTGCGCGCCGGTAAAGCCGTCCTGCGCCAGGTAAGCGGCCATCAGGCCGGCGGCGGCGGCGTGGGCCGTGTGCAGCTGCTTGCTGTCGGCGGCGGTGCGCAAAAATTCCCACAGCCCCGCCGACTGCGTGCCGGCCGAGCCGAAGGCGTGCTGCATCTGCGCGGGCGTGAGCCCCAGCAGCCGCCCCACGGCGGCGGCCGCAGCCAGCGTGCCGGCCGTGGCCGTGGTGTGGAAGATGCGGTAGTGGCTGCGGCCGAGGAATTCGCCCACGCGTATGCCGACCTCGTAGCCCGCCACGCAGGCGGCCATCAGCTGCTCTCCGCTGGCGCCTATGCTTTGCGCCACGGCCAGGGCCGGAGGGAAGACCACGGCCGCGGGGTGGAACACCGAGCCGTTGTGCACGTCGTCCTGCTCGGCGAAATGCGAGGCGGCGGCGTTGGCCAGCGCCGCCATCATGGGCGAGCTGGTCGCGCCCTGGGCGATGACCTCGCTGGGGCCTTGCGCCGGCCCTTGCGACAAGGCAAAGCGCACGATGCTGGCGACGGGCCGCGCCTTGCAGCCGGCCAGCACGGAGCCGAACCAGTCGACCCACAGGTCTTCGGTGCGGCGCTGCACTGGCGTGGGCACATCGCTCCACTGCAGGGTGGCGGCGAACTGGGCCAGGGGGTGGATGGTGGCTTGGGGTTCTTGTTTCATGGGGGGCTCCGGGGTGTTGGTTTTCACTCCTTCCCCCTCTGGGGGAAGGTTGGGATGGGGGCGGGTGCGCCGGCATCGTGCCGGCCTCGGGGCGCGAGCGTCGCTGGCCCCCACCCCTACCCTCCCCCAGAGGGGGAGGGAGAAACTCCAGCGATCTGCTCCGCGCTCCACCCCAGCTCAGCCAGGATGGCGGCGTTGTGCTGGCCCACGGCGGGCACGGCATCCATGCGGTAGTCAAACGCGCTGTTCACACCTGGCGGCAGCAGGGCGGGGATGCGGCCCACGGGGGAATCCACTTCGCGCCAGCGATCGCGCGCCTTCAGCTGCGGGTGGGCCCACAGGTCGGCCATGTCGTTGACGCGGGCGTTGGCGATGGCCGCTGCTTCCAGGCGCTCGACCACCTGGGCGGCGGTCAGCGCGGCGAACTCCTGCAGGATCAGCGCCTGCAGTTCGGTGCGGTGCGTATTGCGCTGGGCGTTGGAACAGAAGCGCGGGTCGGTCGCCACCTCGGGGCGCTGCAGCACCTGGTCGCAAAAGCTTTTCCACTCGCGCTCGTTCTGCAGGCCCAGCATCACTGTTCCTCCATCGCCGGCGGTGAACGGGCCATAGGGGTAGATGCTGGCGTGGCTGGCGCCGGTGCGCGGCGGCGGCGGTGCGCCGTCGAAGGCGTAGTACAGCGGGTAGCCCATCCACTCGCCCATGGCTTCGAGCATGGAGACGTCGATATGGCTGCCGCTCCCCGTCCTGCCGCGCAGCAGCAGGGCCGAGAGGATGCAGCTGTAGGCGTACATGCCGGCAGCAATGTCGGCCACCGAGATGCCGGATTTGCTGGGCGTCTCGGGCGTGCCGGTCACCGACAGAAAGCCCGCCTCGCTCTGGATCAGCAGGTCATAGGCTTTTTTGTCGCGGTACGGGCCGTCGGCGCCGTAGCCGCTGATGTCACAGACGATCAGCCTGGGGTTGTGCGCCTTCAGGGTTTCATACGACAGCCCCATGCGTGCGGCCGCGCCGGGTGCGAGGTTTTGCACCAGCACGTCGGCGGTCTTGAGCAGCTGCAGCAGCGCGGCCTTGGCCTGCGGCTGCTTGACGTCCAGCGCCAGGCTTTCCTTGCTGCGGTTGATCCAGGTGAAGTGCGAGGACTGGCCGCGCACGCGCTGGTCGTAGCCGCGCGCAAAGTCGCCGCTGCCGGGGCGCTCGACCTTGATCACGCGCGCGCCCAGGTCGGCAAGCTGGCGCGTGGCAAACGGCGCGGCGACGGCGTGTTCCAGGGAGATGACGGTGATGCCGTCGAGGGGGCGGGTCATGGGTGTGTGGCTCCGGTAAACAACTCCCTCAGCCCCAGAGGGGGAAGGAGCAAGGCAATCAAAACGACCGCGGCAGTTTCAGGATGTGCTCGGCCACGTAGCTGTAGATCATGTTGGTCGAAATCGGCGCCACCTGGTACAGGCGCGTCTCGCGGAATTTGCGCTCGATGTCGTACTCGCAGGCAAAGCCGAAGCCGCCGTGGGTCTGCAGGCAGACGTTGGCCGCCTCCCAGCTGGCCTTGGCGGCCAGGTACTTGGCCATGTTGGCCTCGGCGCCTGCGTTCTGGTGGGCGTCGATTTTTTCGCAGGCCTTCCAGCGCATCAGGTTGGCGGCTTCCAGCTCGATGAAGGCATCGGCAATCGGGAACTGCACGCCCTGGTTCTGGCCGATGGGGCGGTTGAACACCACGCGCTCGTTGGCGTATTTGGTGGCGCGGTCGATGAACCAGTAGCCATCGCCAATGCACTCGGCGGCAATCAGGGTGCGCTCGGCGTTCAGGCCGTCCAGCAGGGTCTTGAAACCCTTGCCTTCTTCGCCCAGCAGCGCGTCTTCGGGAATTTCGAGGTTGTCGAAGAACAGTTCGTTGGTCTCATGGTTGACCATGTTCAGGATGGGGCGCACCGTCAGGCCATTGCCAATCGCCTTGTGCAGGTCGATCAGGAAGCAGGACAGGCCATCGGAGCGCTTTTTTACCTGGTCGACGGGCGTGGTGCGTGCCAGCAAAATCATCAGATCGCTGTGCTGGATGCGCGAGATCCACACCTTTTGCCCGTTGATGACCCAGCGGCCATCCTTCTTCACCGCAGTGGTCTTGAGCTTGGTGGTGTCGCTGCCCGTGGTGGGCTCGGTCACGCCCATGGACTGGATGCGCAGCTCGCCCGAGGCAATCTTGGGCAGGTACAGGTCTTTCTGCGCCTGCGATCCGCTGCGCACGATGGCGTTCATCACGTACATCTGGCCGTGGCAGGCGCCGGAGTTGCCGCCGCTGCGGTTGATTTCTTCCATGATGACCGAGGCCTCTGCCATGGTCAGGCCCGAGCCGCCGTATTCCTGCGGGATCAGCGCGGCCATCCAGCCGGCTTTCGTCAGTGCATCGACGAACTCCTCGGGGTAGGCGCGGGCCTCGTCGACCTTGCGGAAGTATTCGTCGGGGAACTGTGCACAGAGGGCGCGGACGGCGTCGCGGATTTCCTGGTACTGGTCGGGCTGGTGGATCATGGCAATGGGATATCGATAAAAAAAACGGAGGTCTCACCCTCTCAGTGGTTCAAAGCAATGTGGCCGTGGCCTGCATGGTCAGCCAGCCCTCGTGGTCTTGTGCCCACAGCTCCACGGTCTTGCCGTCGCTTGACGGCTTGCCGTGCACGCTGAACGGGTGCAGGTCGGTCGTCGGCCGCACCGCGCGAAAGTCAAAGCGCGCCAGCTGCGCATCCGGCATCTGGCGGCGCAGCAGGTCGAGCAGCAGCGTGGCGATCAGCGGGCCGTGCACCACCAGGCCGGCATAGCCCTCGACCTCGGTCACGTACTTGCGGTCGTAGTGGATGCGGTGGCCATTGAAGGTCAGTGCCGAGTAGCGAAACAGCAGCACCGGGTCGGGCGTGATGGTGCGCGACCAGGCGGCCTGCCCGGCCAGCGGCGGTTTTTGCGGCGCAGGCGCAGGGTCGCCCGGCCGGGCAGCGGCGCGGTAGACGATGTCGTGCTCCTCGGTCAGCGCCAGGCCGTGCGCGTTGCGGTACTGGTGCTCGACCAGCACGAACAGCAGCTCGCCCGATCGTCCGGCCTTGTGCGTGACCGAGCGGATGGTGGACTGGCGCTGCACCTTCTGGCCCACGCGCAGCGGGTTGCCCGGCTCCCACGCCAGCCGCGCGCCGGCCCACATGCGCCGCGGCAGCGGCACGGGAGGCAGAAAGCCGCCGCGTTTCGGATGCCCGTCGGGCCCGACCTCGCCGGCGCGGGCGTGGGGCAGGAAATACATCCAGTGCCACAGCCCGGGCAGCACGCTGGCGTCTTGCGGCGCGGGATCGTCGCGGTCGAGCGTGGCGCTGAGCGCGTCGACGGGCGAAGCGGTGATCAAGTCGGTCAGCGTCTCGCTCCTGCCCTGCCAGGTTTGCAGGTGGGCGAGCTGGGCGGCGTCGATGGCGGGTGTGTCAGGCATGGCGGCAATGGTCGCGGTTTGCGTTGCGGCGGGCAATCCGCGTTTGTGAAAGCAGGCCTTCGCCGGGCCGGAAGACCGGCGGTGGTTTCAGGAAGGCAAAGCCCGCCCTCGTCATTGCCGAATGGCGCGCAGTGCGGTTTTTCGGCATGCTGGGTTCGTTTTCGAGTCGATATCAACCAAGGATGACCAGGCTATGACGCAAAAAATGATGGACGGCAAGGTGGTGGTGGTGACGGGTGCGGGCGGCGGCATCGGGCGCGACATGGCGCTGGCCATGGCGGCCGCCGGCGCCAAGGTGGTGGTCAACGACATTGGCACGTCGACCAGCGGCGAGGGCCAGGACGCCGGCCCCGCGCAGAAGGTGGTCGAGGAAATCAAGGCCGCCGGCGGCCAGGCCGTGGCCAGCACCGACAGCGTGGCCGAAGCCGCGGCCGCCGGGCGCATCGTGCAATGCGCGGTCGACACCTTTGGGCGTATCGACGGCGTGGTCAACAACGCCGGCATCCTGCGCGACCGGTTCTTCCACAAAATGAGCGTGGACGAGTGGGACGGCGTGCTCAAGGTGCACCTGTACGGCAGCTACTACATGGCGCGCGCGGCGGCCACTCACTTCAAGGAGCAGGAGAGCGGCGCCTTCGTGCACATGACCTCCACCTCGGGCCTGATCGGCAACTTTGGCCAGGCCAACTACAGCGCGGCCAAGCTGGGGCTCGTCGCCCTGTCCAAGTCCATCGCGCTGGACATGCAGAAGTTCAACGTGCGCTCCAACTGCATCGCGCCGTTCGCCTGGAGCCGCATGATCGGCTCCATCCCCACCGACACGCCCGAGCAGCAGGCGCGCGTGGCCAAGATCCAGCAGATGACGCCCAACAAGATCGCGCCGCTGGCCGTGTACCTGCTGTCGGACGCCGCCAGGGACGTGAACGCCCAGGTGTTCGCCGTGCGCAACAACGAGATCTTTTTGATGAGCCAGCCGCGCCCACTGCGCTCGGTGCACCGCAGCGAGGGCTGGACGCCCGAGTTCATCGCCGAGCACGGCATGCCGGCGCTCAAGAGCAGCTTCGTGCCCATGGAGCGCTCGGGCGACGTGTTCAGCTGGGATCCGGTGTAAGCCATGGCGATCGACTACCACCACCTCAAGAACCGGACCTTCGCGCCCGTGCACCAGCACTACACCGAGCGCGACACCATGCTCTACGCGCTCAGTCTCGGGCTGGGCAACGACCCGCTCGACGCCGCGGCCCTGCCCTTCGTCTACGAGGGTATGTCCAGCGGCCTGCGTGCGCTGCCCACGCTGGCCGTGGTGCTGGGCTACCCGGGCTTCTGGGCGCGCGAGGCGGACACGGGCATCGACTGGGTCAAGCTGCTGCACGGCGAGCAGCGCGTGCGCTGGCACCGGCCGCTGCCGGCCGACTGCGAGGTGGTCGGCAAGAGCCGCATCACCCACCTGATCGACAAGGGCGAGGGCAAGGGCGCCATCCTGGTGACCGAGCGGCTGCTGGAGACCCGGGCCGGCGAGCTGCTGGCCACGCTGCAGCAGGTGACCTTTCTGCGCGGCGATGGCGGCTACAGCCAGCAAGGCGGCGGCCAGCCCAGCGACGAGGCGCTGCCCGCGCTGCAGCCCACGCCGCAGGACCGCGCGCCCGACTTCAGCGACACGCAAGCGATTCGCCCCGAGGCGGCGCTGCTGTACCGCCTGATGGGCGACTACAACCCCCTGCACGCCGACCCGGCCGTGGCGGTGAAGGCTGGTTTCGAGCGGCCCATATTGCACGGGTTGGCGAGCTATGGCCTGGTGGCGCATGCGCTCTTGCGCCAATGCGCGGACGGCGATCCGGCACGTCTCAAGGCACTGGACATACGCTTTGCCGCGCCCGTCTATCCGGGCGAGACGCTGGTGACCGAGATCTGGCGCGTGCCGGGCGATGGCAAGCAATTCCAGCTGCGCGCCCGTGTTGCGGAGCGCGACAAAGTGGTGTTGAGCCACGGCTTTGCCGAACTGGCTTGAGCGATTTTCCCCCTCCCCCTTTGGGGGAGGGAGGGGTGGGGGCCGGCGACGCTTGCGCTTTGTGCCGGCAAGATCCCAGCGCTCCCAGCCCCCATCCCAACCTTCCCCCAGAGGGGGAAGGAGCAACAACCAGGAGACACCATGACCGCATCCCCCGTGTTGACCTCTGTGCAGGACGGCATAGGCACCATCACCCTGAACCGCCCCGAGGCGCGCAACGCCCTGAGCCAGGACATGCGCCCGGCACTGGCCGCCGCCGTCACGCAGATGCGCGACGACAAGGAGGTCTACGCCGTCATCCTCACCGGCGCGGGCGGCGCCTTCTGCTCGGGCGGCGACATCTCGGCCATGCTCGACACCAGCCGCACGGGCCTGACATTTCGCGCCGGCATGCGCGAGCTGCACCAGTGGTTTCCCGAGCTGGTGAACCTGGAGAAGCCCGTCATCGCCGCCGTGGACGGCCCGGCCTTCGGCGCAGGCCTGAGCCTGGCGCTGGCGGCCGACTTCGTGCTGGCCACGCGCCGCGCCAGGTTCTGCGCCGTGTTCGGCCGCATCGGCCTGATCCCCGACCTGGGTGCCCTGCATCTGCTGCCGCGCATCGTCGGCATGCAAAAGGCCAAGGAGCTGGTCTTCACCGCGCGCACCGTCGATGTGGATGAGGCCAGACAGCTCGGCATGGTCTACGACGTCGTCGAGGATGCAGCCGCGTTGCAGCAGGCAGCGCAGGCGCTCGCGCGGCGCTTCGGCGAGGCATCGACGGCCGCCATCGGCATGGCCAAGACCATCATGAACCAGTCTTTCGAGAGCGATGCGCGCACCATCGCCGAGCTGGAGTCCTACGGCCAGGCCATGGCCCGCGGCTCCGCCTACCACCAGGACGCGGTGCGGCGCTTCAAGGACAAGCAGCCGCTGCGCTTCGACTGGGATCGCAAGGCATGAGCGAAGGCGACCTGGCCCAGCAGCTGCAGCGGCTGATCCGCCCCGGCGACACGCTGTGGTGGGGCCAGGCGACGGCCGAGCCGTTGACGCTGACGCGCGCAGTCACCGCGCACCGCCATGCGCTGGCGCGGGGAGGGCGCCTCGGCGTGTTCGTCGGCATGGCCGCATCCGACACGCTGGCGCCAGAGCAGGCCGACGTGCTCGACTTCTTCGGCTACGCCGCGGGCGGCGCGCACCGCAAGCTGGCCGACGCGGGCGTGCTCGACATCGTGCCCAGCCACTATTCGCACCTGCCCGGGCTGGTTCGCGCGGGCGTGTTGCCGGCCGACGTGCTGCTGCTGCAGGTGTCAAAGCCCGATGAACAAGGCCGCTATAGCCTGGGGCAGGTGCAGGAATACCTGCCGGCAGTGCGCGAGCGGGCGCGCGTCGTGATTGGCGAGGTCAACCCCTGCGTGCCGTGGACGCATGGCGGCCTGCACCTGACGGCCGGCGACTTCGCGCTGCTGGTCGACGCCGAACACGCGCCGCTGGACCAGCCGCCCAGCCGCATCGGCCCGGCCGAGCAGGCCATCGCGCGCCACATCGCCGGCCTGATCGAGGACGGCGCCACGCTGCAGCTGGGCGTGGGCAACCTGCCCGAGGCGGTGCTGGCCGCCCTGCACCACCACCGCGACCTGGGCCTGCACAGCGGCGCAGTGGGCGACGGCATCGCCCGGCTCGCCGAGGCCGGCGTGCTGACCAACGCGAGGAAGAGCATCGACACCGGCGTGGGCATAGGCGGCATCCTGATGGGCGGCGAGTGCCTGCGCCGCTGGGCGCACCGCAATCCGCAGATCGAGCTGCGCCCCACCGACTACACCCACAACCCCGACGTGCTGGCCGCCAGCCACAAGCTGGCCGCCATCAACGCCGCCGTCGAGGTGGACTTGACGGGTCAGATCAACGCCGAGGTGGCCGCCGGCTGCTACGTCGGCGCCGTCGGCGGCGCGGTGGATTTTCTGCGCGGAGCCGCGCGCAGCAGGGGCGGCCTGCCCATCGTTGCGCTGCCCGCCACGGCCAAGGGCGCGAGCCGCATCGTCGCCAACCTGTCCGGCCCGGTGAGCACGCCGCGCAGCGACGCCGGCCTGATCGTCACCGAGCACGGCGTGGCCGACCTGCGCGGCCAGCCGCTGTCGCGCCGCGTGCGCCGGCTGATAGACATTGCCGCGCCCGAACACCGCGAGGCCCTGGAGCGCCAGGCGCATGAACTGCTGCGCCGCTGCGGCGCGGCGTTCTTTACTCCCTCTCCCCCTGGGAGAGGGCAGGGGTGAGGGCCGGCGACGCTCACACCCCGGTGCCGGCAAGATGCCGGCGCTCCTCCTCACAGTCAGCTCGTCAACCCGAAGGAGAAACACCATGCGCAGAGCCGCCATCGTCACCCCTGTCCGTACCCCCGTCGGCACCTTCGGTGGAAGCCTTCGCCCCGTGCCCGTCGAAGAACTTGCCGCCACCACGGTACGCGCCGTGGTCACGAGAAGCGGCATTGACCCCGCGCGCATCGACGACGTCGTCATGGCCCAGTCCTACGCCAACAGCGAGGTGCCCTGCGTCGGCCGCTGGGCGGCATTGCAGGCGGGCCTGCCGGTGTCGGTGCCCGGCATGCAGCTGGACCGGCGCTGCGGCGGCGGCCTGCAGGCCATCGTCACGGCCGCGATGATGGTGCAGAGCGGCGCCGCCGACGCGGTCATCGCGGGCGGCGTGGAGAGCATGAGCAACATCGAGTACTACAGCACCGACATGCGCTGGGGCGCGCGCTCGGGCAACGTGCGCTTCTACGACCGGCTGGACCGCGGGCGCGAGCGCTCACAGCCCGTGGAGCGTTTTGGCAAGATATCCGGGATGATCGAGACGGCCGAGAACCTGGCGCGCGACTACGCCATCACCAAGGATGAAGCCGACGCCTTCGCCCTGCGCAGCCACCAGAAGGCGGCGGCTGCCTGGGCCGCGGGGCGCTTTGCCGACGAAATCGTCCCGGTGCAAGTGCCCCAGCGCAAGGGCGAGCCCATCATCTTTGCCAAGGATGAGGGTTTTCGCGCCGACGCCACGCTGGAGAGCCTGGGCAAGCTGCGCGTCTTGACACCGAACGGCACGGTGACGGCCGGCAACGCCAGCCAGCAAAACGATGCCAGCGCCGCCTGCCTGATCGTGGCCGAGGACAAGCTGGCCGAGCTGAATCTCACCCCCATGGCCACGCTGGTGGGCTGGGCGGCGGCGGGCTGCGAGCCTTCGCATATGGGCATAGGCCCGGTGCCGGCCGTGCAGAAGCTGCTGGCGCGCCTGCAATTGAAGATCGACGACATGGACCTGGTCGAGCTCAACGAGGCCTTCGCCTGCCAGGTGCTGGCCGTGCTCAAGGGCTGGGACTGGCAGGACCAGGACGCGATCGAGGCCAAGCTCAACGTCAACGGCTCGGGCATCTCGCTGGGCCATCCCATAGGCGCCACCGGCGTGCGCATCCTGGCCACGCTGCTGCACGAGCTGCAGCGCCGTAAGGGCCGCTATGGGCTGGAGACCATGTGCATAGGCGGCGGGCAGGGGATTGCGGCGGTGTTCGAGCGGGTGTGAGGTGCACTGCAGTCGCCCGCCGGAGCGGGCGGGCCGGCTGCAGGCGCATCACGACGAAGTTGCCAGCGCCCCCTCGAAGTGGCTCCACGCGTTGAAAGGCGTCACATCGGGCCGGCGGCGCGCCGCGATCAGCACGATGCGTGAACGGCGGTTGTTTTGCGCCGCGCCGGGGCGCTCGATGCTCCAGCGCCTGCCGCACAGCTGCAGAACGCGCGGGGCGTCCTCGCCCTCCAGGAACACCATGCCCTTGGCGCGCATCACATGCACGGGCAGGGCATCGAGCGCAGCCTCCAGGGCCTGGCGCTGCAGGGGGTGGGCGGTGGTGAAGCTGTGGCTGGCAAACCGGGCCGCATGGTCGATCTCCGGCCCGGTGGGGGAGGGTGCGACGGCGTTTTCTGCTTGCGCCGCGCCAAGGACTGGCCCCAGGATCAGGCTGGGATCGATCTCGCCGTGGTGGCTCTCCAGCGCGGGCACGCCGGGGGCTTGCGTGCACAGCCAGGCGTGCAGTGTGGCGAGGTCTTCGGGCGTGACGAGATCGGTCTTGCTCAGCAGCAGAAGGTCGGCCGAGCGCAACTGGGCCAGCACCGTGTCGCCGACGTAACGATCCTGGGCCAGCGTCTGCACGGCCTGGGCATCGACCACGGTGATCACGCCGTCGCTGCGAAAGCGCCCGCCCGAACGGCCCATGGCCGCGATGCGGGCGGGGTCGCCCACGCCGCTGGCCTCCACCACCACGCGGTCGGGCGGCACGGGCAGCGACAGCACCTTCAGGAAGGCCTGCATCAGGTCGCCGCCAATCGCGCAGCAGGCGCAGCCATTGGCCAGGTTGATGATGCCGTCGGGCAGGCCGGGAGCGCCCTGGGCGATCAGCTGGGCATCGATGTTGATGGAGCCGAAGTCGTTGACCATCACCAGCACGCGCTCGCGCTGCTGGGTGCGCAGCAGGTGGTTGAGCAGCGTGGTCTTGCCGGCCCCCAGAAAGCCGCCCAGCACGGTCAGGGCAATGGGCGGGCGGGGCGTCAGCATGGATGGGCCGGCGCCTGGAAGACCTGGCCGCCCAGCACCGTGCCCCACACCGGCACGTCGCGCAGGGCCTGGGCCGGTACCTCCAGCGGGTCTTGCTCCAGCACCGCGAAGTCGGCGAACTTGCCCACCTCGATACTGCCTATGCAGTGGTCCAGGCGCAGCGTGTGGGCGGCGCCCAGGGTGACGGCGCGCAGTGCGTCATAGGCGGAAATGCGCTCGCTCTCGCCCAGGACGCGGCCGCTGGCCGTCTGCCGGTTCACCGCGCACCATGCGGTGAACAGCGGGGCGATGGGGGTGATGGGCGCGTCGGAATGCAGCGAGAAGGGCACGCCGTGGCGCAGCGCCGTGCCCGCCGCGTTCATGCGGTTGGCGCGGTCGGGGCCGACGGTGATGCCGTAGTGGGCGTCGCCCCAGTAGTACAAATGGTTGGCAAACAGGTTCACCGCCATGCCCAGCGTCACCATGCGCTTGAACTGCGCGGCATCGGCCAGCTGGCAGTGCTGCAGGGTGTGGCGGTGGTCCCAGCGCGGGTGCTGGCGCAGCACGGCCTCCACCGCGTCCAGCACCATGTCCGTGGCCTCGTCGCCGTTGGTGTGGATGTGGATGGTGAAGCCGGCGCGGTGGTATTCATCGATCAGTTCCAGCGTCTTTTGCGGCGGTATCACCCAGATGCCATTGGCGCTGCCGTTGTAGTAATGCGGCCAGCGCAGGCGTGCGGTAAAGCCCTGGATGGAGCCGTCCACCACCATCTTGATGAGGCCGAAGTGCAGCTTGTCGGTGTTGTATTGCATCGCCCGGCGTACGCGCTCGGGCCCGCCCTCGGCCGCGCCGCGCATGGGGTTGTAGGCCGGCACCAGGCGCAGCGGAAACTGCGCCTCGCTGGTGATTTTCACCAGGTTGGCGACGGCATCGTCCGCCAGGTTGTTGGACAGGTCGGCCGCCGTGGTCACCCCCGCCAGCTGGGCCAGGCGGCCGAAGTTGCGTATGCCTTGCTCGGACTGGCCGGCGGCGAAGTAGGCGTTGCCAATGATGGCAAAGACCGGGAACATGGCCGCCATCTCCTGCAGCTCGCCGGTGGGCTGACCCTGCGCATCCTTGGCCACGCCCTCGGTCTCGGTGGCGGCGTCTATGCCCGCCAACTGCAGCATGGCGCTGTTGACGTTGAGCAGGTGCACGCTGGCATGCAGCACCACCACCGGGCGGGTGACAGAGACCTGGTCGAGCTCATTGACCGTCATGCGGGTGGTGCCGAAATGGATGGGGTCGAACCCCCAGGCCAGCAGCGGCTGCGTCGGGTCTGGCAGTCGCGCCTCGGCCTCGCGCAGGCGCTCGATCAGCGCCTCGAAGCTTTGCACCCCGGGCCACAGGGTGCCGTCGGGGCCGCGGCGGTCGTGAAAGCCTGTGTAGACGAAGTTCCACATGCCGCCATCGAGCAGATGCGCATGGCCCTCCACCAGCCCGGGCATCAGCACCTTGTCGGCAAACCGGGTGTCGAGGGTGGCGGGCCCCCAGCCCTGCAGCTCGCCCGCGCTGCCCACGCCCAGGATGCGGCCGTCGCGCACGGCCACGTGGGTGGCCTCGGGCTGCATGGGGTTCATGGTGATGATTTTTCGGGCCTGAAAAATCGTCGTCGTGGTGTCTGCCTGTGTCATGTCGCTGCTCTCAAAACTAGCCGTAGGCCCGCGGGGAAGGGGTGCCCTGAAGGCTATTGCGTTGCGCGAAAGCCCGATTTTTCGACGATGGGGCGCAGTGCCTCGCGCTGCGTCGCGATCAACTCGGTCACGTCGCTGCCCGGCCGGCCCGTGGTCACCATGCCAAGTTGGGCCATCTTTGCGGAAAACTCGGGGTCTTGGACGATGGCGGTCATCGCCTTGGCCAGGGCGCTCACCACATTCGCAGGCGTGCCCGCAGGAACAAAGGCGGCAAACCAGGCAGGCGCAATTTCAAAGCCCTTGACCCCCTGTTCGATGAAGGTCGGCACCTCGGGGGCAAGTTGGGTGCGCTCCATGCCGGGAACGCCGAGGTATTTGATTTTTCCGGCTTTCACCAACTCGCTGGCGGAGGCGACGATGTCCATGCCCACCGGCAGCGCGCCGCCGATCTCGTCGGTCAGCATGGGCGGCGCGCCTTTGTAGGCGATGGGCGTCAGATCCAGGCCCATTTCCTGGTTCAGCTGCAGCAGGCCGAAATGCAGTACGCCGCCCAGTGTCACCATGCCCACGCCGGTGTCGTTGGGGTTTTTCTTGACCCAGTCGACATATTCCCGCATCGAGGAAAAGGGACTGCCCGTGGCGGTCGTCGCCACCAGCGGCGTGTCGGCCAGATGCGCCACGGGGATGAAATCCTTGTCGGGATCGAAGGGCAGCTTGTCGTAGGTCAGCGGCTGCAGGACGAATGGCGAGGCCGGGCTGATCAAGATGGTGTTGCCATCGGCGGGCGCGCGCTTGACCGCACCCAGCGCAATCTGGGTGCTGGCGCCGGGCTTGTTGTCGACGATGACCGTTCTGCCCAGGTCGGTGCGCAGCTTCTCGGACATGGCGCGCGCCATGCTGTCGAGCGCGCCGCCGGCGGAAAAGCCGATGATGATCTTGACCGGGGCATTGGAGGGCGCCTGCGCGCTGGCCGTGGTGCACGCCAGCGCGGCGGCGCAGGCGAGGGCGGCAATTTTGACGATCGATGACTGCAACATGTCTCCTGGCTCCTTTGAGGACGGGTTTTTGTGATAGGAGCGCGCAGTCTAGAAATTGCTTATCGCAATGTCTAATATATATAACGTATTTTTTTATTCAATAAATATATGGAGATTGCGATTCATGCGCGTCCGCTGTCGCGGGTGGCGGGCGTGACCGGGGGGCGCGCGGCTGCAGAAGGAGACCGTAGGCGCGCAAAGAAGGCGTTGCCTTAACAACACCCGAAGCAGCTCTTTGGCAAATGCCAATTCACACGCCCAGGGCGTTCAGTGACCATCGCGGCCACGGCTGCATGCAGCGGCCGATGCGATGTTTGATGGAGACACAGATGCCCACGCTTTCCCGTCGGCAGGCCGTGGCCGCACCAGCGGTGAGCGACGGCAAGCCTCGCGCCAGCGCGCAAACACTTGCGGCTCGTACGGGCCCGCTTCCGGGCGCGGCGCTTTTGGCCGCCCCGGCCGAGCGTATCCACCAGTTGCTCGATCGCTGGCTGGTCGAGGCGCCGGATCACCCCTTCATCCACCTGCCCGATGGCCGCAGCCTGAGCTTTGCCGAGCTGGGCGCGCTCACCGATGCGGCTGAAGAAGAGCTGCGCACCCTGGGCGTGTGCGCCGGCGACCGTGTGCTGGTGGTGGCCGAGAACTGCCCCGAGCACGCCGCGCTGATCCTGGCCGCGAGCCGCGTCGGCGCCTGGTCGTGCGGCGTGAACGCGCGCATGGCGCCGGGCGAGGTCGATGCCTTTGCCGCCAAGGCCGATGCGCGCCTGCTGTACTTCACCGCCAGCGGCTCGCGCGCCGCCGCCGAGCATGCACGCCGCCACGCAGGCGTGGACAGCGTGCTGCCCGGCATGCAGCACGGCGCGGTGCGCGGGCAGGCCACAGTGGAGCCGCCGCCGCTGCAGGATGACGTGGCGGCGCTGATCTTCACCTCGGGCACCACGGGCGCACCCAAGGGCGTGATGGTCACGCACGAGGCGCTGATCCACTTCGCGCGCGTCTCGGCCGCATCGCGCGCACTGGGCCCGCAGGATCGTTGCTATGCCTTCGTGCCCATGACGCATGTCTTTGGCCTGGCCACGGTGTTGCTGACCTCGCTGTATGCCGGCGCGCAGCTGGTGCTGCGCCCGCAATTCGCCCCGGCGGATTTGCTGGATACGCTGGCGCATCACGGCGTGACGCAGCTGCAGGGCCCGCCGGCGCTGTTCTCGCGCCTGCTGGCCTATCTGCAGGAGCAACACATTGCGCACCCTGTCGCGCCGGCGCTGCGCTACGTCTACACCGGCGCTGGGCCGCTGGATTTGACGCTCAAAAATCGCGTCGAGGCCGCCTTCGGCCAGGCGTTGCATCACGGCTACGGCCTGTCGGAATATGCGGGCTCGGTGCATTTGACGCGCATGGACGAGCAGCGCCCCGACACCAGCGTGGGCTATGTGGTGGAAGACGCCGAGGTGCAGGTCACCGACCCCGCCACGGGCCAGCCGCTACCGATGGGAGAGCGCGGCGAGCTGTGGATGCGCGGGCGCGGGCTGATGCGCGGCTACTTCCGCGACCCGCAGGCGACCGCCGCCGTGATGAAACCCGGTGGCTGGTACGCCAGCGGCGACCTGGGCGAGTTGCATGCCGATGGCGCGCTGTTCGTCGTCGGGCGGCTCAAGGAAATGATCATCCGCTCGGGCTTCAACGTCTACCCGGCCGAGGTCGAGCTGGCGCTGAACCAGCTGCCCGGCGTGCAGCGCAGCGCCGTCGTCGGCCGCGCGGAGAAGGACGGCAACGAGGAGGTCATCGCATTCGTGGAACTCAGCCCCGGCGCCAGTTTTGACGAGACCGCCGCCCGCGCGCGGCTGCGCGGGCAGCTGGCGCCCTACAAGCTGCCCAGCCACATCGTGACCGTGGCCGAGTTGCCCACCAGCCACAACGGCAAGGTGCTCAAGCGCCAGTTGCAGGAACTGGCTGCCCATTTTTGAGGAAACCCATATGACCATGCATCCCATCACCCGCCGCCAACTCGTCGCCGCCGGCCTGCTGGCCGTCGCCACGCAGCCCCTTGCCGCACTGGCGAATGGCGCCTGGCCCAGCAAGCCCGTGCGTTTCATCGTGCCCTTCCCGGCGGGCGGCCCCGTGGACACCACGGCCCGCGCCGCGAGCCTGAAGCTGTCCGAGATCTGGAAGACGCCCACGGTGATCGACAACCGCGCCGGCGCAGGCGGCGTGGTGGGTGCGCAAGCGGCGGCGCGCGAGGCGCCCGACGGCCACGCACTGTTCATGGGCGCCATCCACCACGCGGTCAACCCCACGCTGATGGGCAATCTGCCCTATGACATCGAGAAAGACTTCGCACCAATCAGCTTCGCAGCCATGTTTCCGGTGTTCATCGTGGCCCATGCCGAGGTGCCGGCCAATGATCTCAAGGAGCTCATTGCGCTGGCCAGGCGCTCGGGCAGTGATCTGAGCTATGGCTCATCAGGCAACGGCGGCGGCACGCACCTGGCGGGTGAGCTGTTTAACATGGAGGCGGGCACGAAGCTGCAGCACGTGCCCTACAAGGGTAGCGCCCCGGCCATGAACGATCTGCTGGGCGGCCAGGTGCAGCTGATGTTCAGCGACGCGCCCACGGTGCTGCCACACGTCAAGGGCGGCCGTGTCAAGGTATTGGCCGTGGCCAGTCGCGAGCGCTCGGCCATGCTGCCGGACGTGCCCACGGCGGCCGAGGCGGGGTTGGCCGGCTACGAGGCCTATTCCTGGGCTGCGTTGTTTGCCCCGGCCAAGACGCCCCAGACCGTGCTCGACAAGATCACCACCGACTTCAACACCGCCTTCAACGACCCCGTCGTACGCCAACGCCTGCTGGATGCAGGCGCGCAAGCCGCGCCGGGAACCCAGCAGGAAATGCGCCAATTTTTGCGCGCCGAAATCGACAAGTGGGCCCAGGTGATCAAGACGGCGGGGATCACGGCGGGATAAGCAGAAAGCAATCGCTGCTGTCGTTTTGCAGCAAGGTTGAGGCGTCCTCCGTTTGTACCCAGGCCTTGATGCTGTGGAGTGCCTGGCAGATTGCGGTGCGCGCCGATCCAGCGAGATGGGCGGCTTTCTTCGGGAAAACGCGCAATCGGCAGGGATAAACCCCGGGTTTGGAAAAAACCGATTCACAAGTTGCGCTGGAGTCTGCACGATGGCTCTCGCCTTCGAGGCGTGCGGCCGCGCGAGACAGCGGCGGGCGCGCCACACCACGACGACTCTTATGGAGACCACCATGCAGTCCACCCATCGCACATCCAATCGCCGCAATGCCCTGAAGGGCGTGCTGGCCGCCGCGGCCGCACCGGCCATCATCACGTCGGCGCATGCGCAGGCCAAGGTCAGCTGGCGGGTGCAGTCGCACTGGCCCAAGGCGTCGGGCTCGTTCAACGGCAGCCTGGTGCCGCTGGCCAAGGAACTGGATGAGCGCACCAAGGGGCGCTTCAAGCTGCAGGCCATGGGGGCGGGCGAGATTGCCAAGGGCAGCGAGATTTTCAACATCGTGCGCCGTGGCGTGGTGCAGATGGGCTCGACCGCGCCCAGCTACAACCCCGATGAGTCCGAGCTGATGAACCAGTATTTCGGCATTCCGGGGACGCTGCGTCATCCCTGGGAGATGATGCACCTGGTCAAGAACCTGGGGCTGGAGGCGGCGCTCAACGAGCAGCTCAAGGCGCGCGGCGTGTTCATGATGGCCGAGAAGTCGTATCCGACCGAGCTGGTGCTCAAGAAGAAGATCGCACCCGGTGAGGATCTCTCGCGCATCAAGATCCGCTCGGCGGGCAACCTGGTCGACTACTTTGCCGCTGCCGGCTTCGTGCCGCAGAACATCGATGGCCCCGAGCTGTACCAGGCGCTGGCCACCGGCGTGATCGATGGTGCGCACTGGGGCGCGGCCGTCGGCGCGCTGTCGATGAAATTCTGGGAGGTGGCCAAGTTCCAGATGAAGCCGGCGGTGCTGATCGCCAACGACGTATTCGTGATCAACCTGGACGCCTACAACAAGCTGCCCGACGATCTGCGCGAGACCTTCACGATGCTGGTGCAGGAGCGCTATTTCCGCCGCACCATCGAATACCAGCACCAGGAGGCGGTGGCAACCAACACCGGCGTCACCAAGTACGGCCTGGAACTGGTGCCCTATCCCGAAGACGTGCAAAAGCGCATGGCCCAGGCGTCCAAGGACATTCTGGCCAAGGACATGGCCGGCGGCCCCAAGGCCAAGGAGATGGGCGAGAAGCTCACCGCCCTGATGAAGGATCTGGGCTACGTCTGACGCTAGTGCAGTGTTCGATGCTTGATGTGACAAATAAAACCGATGGATTTTTGGTCTGGGCAAGGCGCAAACCGCAGTGATAGCCGTAGCTATCGCGAGGATTTGCAACGCCGCCCAGGCCGAAAAGACGCGGTTTTATGTCGCAGATAGCGTCGAACACTGCACTAGTGACATTCACTGCAGGCCGCATTGGCCTGCGCACCATCAACAGACGTTGACAGGGAGGACGCAATGCACGCACTGGCCCGGGCCATCACGCAGACCAATCTGTGGGTCGGAAAAATTGCCGCCTGGCTGATCGTTCCGATGTTTCTGTCGCTGCTGGCCGACGTCGTCATGCGCTATGTGGTGGGCAGCGCGACGATCTGGACGTCGGAGCTGGCTCAGCTCATCTTTGGTTTGTACTCGGTCATCGCCGGCGGCTACCTACTGGCCGAGCGCGGCCACGTCAGCGTCGACATCCTCTACGGCAAGCTCTCGCGCAAGCGCAAGGCGCTGCTGGATCTGGCGACCTCGTTCCTGTTCCTGTTCTTCCTGATCGTGTTGATCTGGCAGAGCGGCGACATGGCGTGGGAGTCGATTGCCCGGTGGGAGACCTCGCAAAGCCTGTGGAAGCCCTACATCTGGCCGATCAAGGCGGCGATTCCGGTGGCAGGCGTGCTGCTGTTGCTGCAGGGACTGGTGCGCATGGCCAGTGACGTGCGCACGCTGCGCGGGCTGAATAACGACCCGGCGGTCTGGGGCCAGCAGGCCGCCGAACCGGGCGGCGAATAAACACAAGGAGTCACTGTGTCAGTTGAATGGACCACAGCCCTGTTTTTTGGCTCACTGCTGTTTTTTCTTTTCGTCGGCGTGCCGCTGGTATTCACGCTGGGCGGCATTTCGGTCGTTTTTCTGTATTTCTCGATCGGAACACCGGGTTTCTACATCGTTGCCTCCAAGTTCTGGGACTCGATGACCAGCTTCACGCTGATCGCCATTCCGATGTACGTCTACATGGCCATGCTGCTGGAGAAATCGGGCGTGGCCAACAACCTGTACCGGATGATGCACCTGTGGTTCGGCGGCTTTCGCGGCGGGCTGGCGATTGGCACCGTGGCGATCTGCGCCATCTTCGCCGCGATGAGCGGGGTCAGCGGCGCAGCGGTGGTGACCATGGGCACGATTGCGCTGCCGCAGATGCTCAACCGCGGCTATGACAAGCGGCTTGCCGCCGGCGCCATCAACTGCGGTGGCGGCTGGGGCATTCTCATTCCACCATCGGTGCTGATGATTCTGTACGCCATGCTCACCGAGGTGTCGGTCGGGCGGTTGTTCGCCTCGGGCATCCTGCCGGGCGTGCTGCTGTTCACGTTGGTGACCATCTACATCGGCGTGCGCGCCTGGCTGCAGCCCGAGCTGGCGCCGGCGCTGCCGCCCGAGGAGCGCGGCGACTGGAAGATGAAAATCGACTCGCTCAAGGCCGTGTTCCTGCCGCTGCTCATCGTCGCGCTGGTGCTGGGCGCCATTTTCACCGGCCTCGCCACGGCGACCGAGTCGGCCGCGCTGGGCGTGCTGGGCGCGCTGGTGGCGGCAGCCGTGCACCGCAAGCTGACACTGGCGGTGCTCAATGACTCGGCCATCCAGACGCTGCGCCTGACGGCCATGGTGATGTGGATTCTGTTTGCCGCGCATGCCTTCTCCACCGCCTACACCACGTTGGGCGCCAATGCGCTGATCGACGACCTGATGCTGCTCATCCCCGGCGGGCCGTATGGTGCGCTGGTCTTCATGATGCTGGTGCTGTTCGTGCTGGGCATGGTGCTCGACCCGGTCGGCATCATGCTGATCACGCTGCCGGCCTTCATGCCGGTGGTGCAGAACTACGGCTGGGATCCGATCTGGTTCGGCGTGCTGTTCATCATCATGATGGAGGTGGGCTACATGACGCCGCCGTTCGGCTTCAACCTGTTCTACCTCAAGGGCGTGGCGCCGCCGGAGGTGACCATGCACGACCTGTACGTGTCGGTCATCCCCTATGTGCTGGTGACGCTGCTGGGTGCGTTGATCATCGTCTTCTTCCCGCAGATCGCGCTGTACCTGCCCAATCTGTTCTTCGGCGCGCCGATTACCTGACTGACTCGCCTGCCGCCCGCTCCGTGTCTGCGGGAGTGGGCGGGCTGGTTTTCTGTGGGGTGTTCAGAGCAGCCTGCTGCAGTCGCTCCGTGCAAACGGGCTGCGTGCGCCGGGGCAGGGTGCCTCTGTCGATCTGCAGCCGCCGCCGAAGGCGGCCCGGACTCTGGTGTTCCCCCGGCTACACCACGCCCTTGCCCCGCAGCGCCTGCAGCCGCGCTGCATCCAGCCCCAGCTTCTCGCGCAGCACCTCGTCGGTGTGCTGGCCCAGCGCGGGCGGCGCGTAGCGCAGCGTCACCGGCGTGTCCGACAGGCGCAGCGGGCTGGCCGTCGTCGCAACCTTGTTGACCTGCTCACCGGCCGGCAGCCGGCCGTCGGGGTAGCGCAGCTGCTCCACGCGCAGGCCGCGCGCGCGCACCTGGGGGTCGTCGAAGGCCTGGCCAACGTTGTTGATCGGCCCGCAGGGCACTGCGCGGCTTTCCAGCAACTGTACCCATTCGGCCGTGGTGCGCGTGCGGGTGAGCGCCTGCATCATCGGGATCAGCACGCCGCGGTTGATCACGCGCGCGGCGTTGGTCGTGTAGTGCGCGTCCTGGTGCCAGGTGGTGCCCGCGGCCTCGCAAAAGCGCGCGAACTGGCCGTCGTTGCCGATTGCCAGCAGCACGTTGCCGTCCTGCGTCGGGAAGTCCTGGTAGGGCACGACGCTGGGGTGGGTGTTGCCCTGGCGCGTGGGGATGCTGCCGGCGTTCAGGTAGCCCGCGCCCTGGTTGCCCAGCATGGCCATGGCGCAGTCCAGCAGTGCGATGTCGATGTGCTGGCCGCGGCCGGTGTGCTCGCGCGCCTGCAGCGCCGCCAGGATGGCGGTGGTCGCGTACATGCCGGTGAACAGGTCGACCACGGCCACGCCCACGCGCAGCGGGCCGGCGCCGGGCTCGCCGTCGGCGTGGCCGGTAAAGCTCATCACGCCGCTCATCGCCTGGATCAAGAGGTCGTAGCCGGCGCGCGGCGCATACGGCCCGGTGTGGCCGAAGCCGGTGACCGAGCAGTAGACCAGGCGCGGGTTCAGCGCCGACAGGCTGGCGTAGTCCAGCCCGTAGCGCGCAAGCCCGCCGGTCTTGAAGTTCTCGACCACCACGTCGCTTTGCGCGGCCAGGTCACGAATGATCTGCTGGCCCTCGGGCGTGGCCATGTCCACGGTGACAGAGCGCTTGTTGCGGTTGCACGCCGCGTAGTAGCAGGCCTGCTGCGTGGGCTGGCCCGCGTCGTCGGCGAAGAAGGGCGGGCCCCAGTGGCGTGTGTCGTCGCCGGCGCCGGGTTTTTCGATCTTGATCACGTCGGCGCCCAGGTCGGCCAGGTTCTGTGTGCACCAGGGGCCGGCAAGCACGCGCGACAGGTCGAGCACGCGCAGGTGGCCCAGCGCGCCGGCGGCGGGAGTGGGAGTGGGGGAGGTGGAGGAGGAGGTGTTCATGCGCTCACATTTCGTTGGCAAAAATCATGGCGTCGCCATGCTACGTGCTGGCTGGCGTGCCCGCGTCTGCTTTTGTGAAAGCAGGCGTTTTGCGCCGCCGCGGCGACACGATGCGGGCCGCGGCCTCCCTACAATGCCGGGCCATGGCCATGCATTTCGATCTTGTGGATCTGCGCCTGATGGTGCACATCGCCGACGCCAACAGTATGACGCGCGGCGCAGAGCTTTCCTTCATCTCGCTGCCCGCGGCCAGCACGCGCATCAAGAACCTGGAGGAGAGCATTGGCACCAAGCTGCTGTACCGCACCAGCCAGGGCGTGACGCTGACCCCGCCGGGCCAGGCCTTCGTGACCCATGCGCGCCAGGTGCTGGGCCAGATCGAGCACCTGCGCGGCGACATGCAGGAGTACGTGCGCGGCATCAAGGGCCATGTGCGCGTGTTCGCCAACACCACGTCGCTCAGTGAATTCCTGCCGCCGGTGCTGCGCCACTTCCTGAGCGCCAACCCCGACGTGAACATCGACCTGCGCGAGCGCCTGTCGCACGACATCGTGCGCGCGGTGACCGAGGGGCAGACCGACATCGGCATCGTCGCCGGCCTGGTGCGCACCGAGAACCTGGAGACCCTGCCCTACCGGCGCGACCGCCTGGTGCTGGTCGTGCCGCGCGGCCATGCGCTGGACGGCTGCACCCAGGTGGCGTTTGCCGATACGCTGGAGCTGGAATACGTCGGGCTGCACGAGTCGAGCGCCATCCACGGCTTTTTGCGCCAGGCCAGCGACCAGCTGCACCGCCCGATCAAGCAGCGCATCCAGGTGGGCAACTTCGAGACCGCCTGCCGCATGATCGAGTCGGGCGTGGGCGTGGGCGTGCTGCCCGAGTCGGCCGCCAGCCGCCACGCGCACGGCATGGAGATTGCCATCGTGCCGCTGGCCGACGCCTGGTCGGTGCGCGAGATGCAGATCTGCGTGCGCAGTCTGGATGCGCTGCCCGGCTTTGCCCAGGACCTGGTGCAGATGCTGGTGGCCGACGCCCAGGGGCGATTGGCGCTTTCTTGATCAAGCCCAGGAGACACGAGCAATGCAAATGGATTTGCAACACCTGCAGCTGGCGCTGTCCGAGCGCGGCGTGGCCACCGTGACGATTGCCAACGGCACGGCGCTGAACATTCTGGACAGCGCGACGACGGCCGAGATGGCGCAGTTGCTGCGCCGGCTGGCACGCGATGACAGCGTGCGCGCGCTGGTGCTGCGCGGCAGCGGCGAGCGCGCGTTCGTCGCCGGCGCCAACATCAATGAGTTGGTGCAGCTGGCGCCCGATACGGCGCGGCGCTTCATCACCGGGCTGCACGACCTGTGCGAGGCGGTGCGCGATTTCCCCCAGCCTACGGTGGCGCGGCTGGCGGGCTGGACCATGGGTGGTGGCCTGGAGCTGGCCGCTGCCTGCGACCTGCGCGTCGGCGCGCGCGACGCGCAGTTCTCGATGCCCGAGGTGCGCGTGGGCATTCCGTCGGTGATCCACGCGCGGCTGCTGGCGCGCCTGATCGGCGAGGGCAACGCGCGCTGGCTGCTGCTGACCGGCGCGGCCATCGACGCCGACAAGGCACTGCGCTGGGGGCTGCTCAACGAGGTGGCGGACGCTGGCGAGCTGGACGCGGCGGTGCAGCAGCTGCTCGACGACCTGCTGGCCTGTGCACCGCGCGCACTGCGCGCGCAAAAGGCCTTGCTGCGCGCCTGGGAGGATCCGTCGATCGAGCGCGGCCTGCATGAGAGCATTACCGCGTTTGCCGACAGCTACACCACCGATGAGCCGCGCGAGGCGATGGAGCAGCACTTCTTCAATCGCAAGCGCGGCTGATGCGCTCCGAGGCGCGGCGGCGCAGCAGCGTCCGCCGGCCCATGTCGCGGGTCGTGGGTCAATCGGCCGACGGCCTGTCCAGCGTTGTCGGCGCCAGCCAGTACTTGAAGGTGCCGCTGCCGCTGGCAACCAGCTGGCCGTCCGCATCGCGCAACTCGGCCGCGCAACTGCACAGGCTGCGGCTGGCGTGCACCACCCAGCCCTCGGCCAGCAGCGCGCCGCGCCCGGGGCGGTGAAAACGGCTGGTCATCTCCACGGTCACCGCGGTCTGCGACGGCGCGCCCGGCTGCAGCGCACAGGCGCGCGACATGACCGAATCGAGCAGCGCCATGATGACGCCGCCGTGCGCCGCGGGCAGCTGGTTGAGCAGCTCGGGGCGCAGCTCGGGAAGGCGCACCCAGACCTTGCCCTCGGGCGCCGGGACTTGCGCTGCGCCGATCAGGCGCATGAAGGCGCTGCGCTCGGGCGGCCGTTCCGCCGTGGTGTCGGGCACGCCACTCATGCGCCGCGCGCCGCGCGCACCATGGCGCGGGCGATGATGATTTGCTGGATCTGCGTCGTGCCCTCGTACAGGCGAAACAGCCGCACGTCGCGGTAGAAGCGCTCGATGCCGTACTCGGCCATATAGCCCGCGCCGCCCAGGATCTGCACCGCGCGGTCGGCAACGCGCCCGCACATCTCGGTGGCGAACATCTTGGCGCTTGATGCCTCGATGGCCACCTCCAAGCCGTCGTCGCGCCGGCGCGCGGCGTCCAGCGTCATGCACTCGGCGGCGTACAGCTCGGCCTGGCTGTCGGCCAGCATGGCCTGCACCAGCTGGAAGTCGCAGATTGCCTGGCCAAACTGCTTGCGGTCGAGCGCGTAGGCCAGCGCGTCGCGCAGCATGCGCCGGGCAGCGCCCACGGCGACGGCGGCGATGTGGATGCGGCCCTTCTCCAGCACCTTCATCGCGGTCTTGAAGCCGCGTCCCTCCTTGAGGCCGATGAGGTTGGCCGCAGGCACGCGCACGTTGTCGAAGATCACGTCGCAGGTGTGCGCGCCCTTCTGGCCCATCTTTTTGTCATAGGCGCCAAAGCTGATGCCGGGGCTTTTCGCATCGACGATGAAGGCCGACACGCCACCAGCGCCCTTGTTGCTGGGGTCGGTGCGCGCCATCAGCGTGAACATGCCTGCGTGCGGCGCGTTGGTGATGAAGCGCTTGGTGCCGTTGACCACGTAGTGGTCGCCATCACGGATGGCCGTGGTGCGCAGCGACGCCGCGTCCGAGCCGGCCTCGGGCTCGGTCAGCGCGAACGAGGCGATCACCTCGCCGGTGGCCATGCGCGGCAGCCACTGGGCCTGCTGCTCGGGCGTGCCGTCGATCAGGATGCCCTGCGAGCCGATGCCCACCGTGGTGCCGATGACCGAGCGGAAGGCCGGCGCGGTCTGGCACAGCTCCAGCAGCACGCGGCACTCCTCCTCCATGGTCAGCTCCAGGCCGCCGAATTTCTCGGGAATCGTCAGGCCGAACAGCCCGAGATCGCGCATTTCCTGCACTATTGACGAGGGGATCTCGTCGGTCTCGGCCACTTCGTTCTCGGCCGGCACCAGGCGCTCGCGCACGAAGCGGCGCACGCTGTCGAGCAGCGCTTCCAGGGTTTCGGGGTCGCGGATCATGTCGTACTCCTTTGCCGCTCAGAGGGTGGCGGCCGTGCCCAGGATGGCCGTCGACTGGCTCGACAGCGTGCCGCCGTTGCCGTGCACCACGGCGGTGTCGTGGCGCTTCAACTGCCGCGCGCCGGCCTGGCCGCGCAGCTGGCGCACCGCCTCGACCAGCGCAAAGATGCCATACATGCCCGGGTGCACGCACGACAGTCCACCACCATTGGTGTTGACCGCCAGGCGCCCGCCCGGGGCGATGCCGCCGCCCTGCACGAAGGCACCGCCCTCGCCCTTGGCGCAAAAGCCCAGGTCTTCGAGGAACAGGATGGTGTTGATCGTGAACGCGTCGTAGACCTGGGCCATGTCCATGTCGGCCGCCTTCAGGCCCGCCATGGCGAACGCCTGCGCGCCCGACTGGGCCGCGCTGGTGATGGTCAGGTCGGGCATGCACGAGATCTGGCGATGCCAGATGGCGGTGGCGTTGCCCAGCAGGTAGACCGGTGGCTGGGGCAGGTCGCGCGCGCGGTCGGCTCGGGTCAGCACGATGGCGCCGCCGCCGTCGGTCACCAGGCAGCAGTCGCGCACGGTGAGCGGGCTGGCGATGGGGCGCGCGGCCAGCACTTCGTCGATGGTGAGCGGGTCGCGCATGAAGGCCTCGGGGTTTTGCTGCGCCCAGGCGCGTGCGGCGACGGCCACCTCGGCGAGTTGTGCGCGCGTCGTGCCAAATTCATGCATGTGGCGCGCCGCCGCCAGTGCGTAGGCGGTGACGGGCATCACCGGCTCGTACGGCGCCTCGTAGGGCTGGGGGTCGAGCAGGCGCCGCGCGGTGATGCTCTCCTTGCGCCCGAAGGTGGCCGAGCGCTGCGCGCTGCCGTAGCACACCAGCACCGCCTTGCACTGGCCAGCGTCGAGCGCGCGCATCGCCGGCAGCAGGTGGGCGATGAAGCTGGAGCCGCCGACCATGGTCGAGTCCACGTAGGTCGGGTTGATGCCCAGATGCTCGATCACCGGCATGGCCCACATCGTCGCGTTGACGCTGCATGTGGCCAGGCCGTCGATGTCCTGCATGGTGAGGCCCGCGTCCTGCACCGCGGCGTGCGCTGCGCGCACCAGCAGCGTCATGTCGTCCATGCCGGGCGACTCGCCGCAGCCGTAGGTGGCAGCGCCGGCAATGGCCACGCGGCCGCGTAGCGGACGGTTGACGGCGGCGGCATCCAGGTGAGATTGGGGAATGCGGCTCATGCTGCACCTCCTTGCGCTGCGGGCGTGAACAGCACCAGGCCGCGCCCGTCCTTGTGCGCCACATGGGCCTGCACGCGTTGGCCAATCGCCACGTCCTCGGGTGCCAGGCCCTCGACGCGGCCCATCATGCGCACGCCCTCCTGCAGGTCGACGAGGGCCACGTTGTAGTTGCCGCCGGCATCCTGCTTGCGTGCGATGGTGCTGGTGGAATACACCGTTCCCCCGCCACTGGCGCGCACCCAGCGCAGGCCGGCTGCGCCGCAGTGCGGGCACAGCTCGCGCGGCGGAAAGTTGAAATGCTGGCACTGCGGGCAGTGCTGTATGCAGAAGCGGCCGGCGTCCAGCTCGGCCTGGTAATGGGTCTGGGCACTGACGTGCATGGAAATGCCTTTGCAGAAAAACGGGGTTGCGCTTGAGCATGCACGCAACGCCTGCGCAGTTCAATTCGGCAATCTGAAACCCGGTGTTTGCCGTGCTGCGTGAAAACCCGGCTTTCAGCGTGCCAAAGGGCGACTTAGGCAATCGTGCATAGGCAGATGGGCAGGCGCTTATCTACGATGGCCGCGCCTTACGGCTGACGGTGCCGGCGTGGGCGTACAACGACACATACAAGGAGACACTTTGATGGGGACATTCTCGTTTGGGCGGACATTGGCGCTGGGCGCCGTTTGGTCGGCAGCCTGCCTCGGGGTTCAGGCGGCGGGCATATCCGACGACGTGGTGCGCATTGGCGTGCTGTCGGACATGTCGGGGCTGTATGCCGACACCGCCGGTCGCGGCTCGGTCGAGGCCGCGAAGATGGCGGTCGAGGACTACGGCGCCAGCGTGCTGGGCAAGAAGGTCGAGGTCGTCTGGGCCGACCACCAGAACAAGGCCGACGTGGGCGCCACGCATGCGCGCACCTGGTTCGATCGCGATGGCGTGGATCTGATCATCAACCTCAACAACACCGCGGTGGCCGTGGCGGTGAACAACCTGGCGCGCGAGAGGAACAAGCTGGTGATGAACACCGGCGGCGCGTCCGACATCCTGACCAACGAGCATTGCGCGCCCACCGCCATCCACTACACCTATGACACCTACGCACTGGCCAAGGGCGCGGCCGACGGCATCCTGGCGCAGGGCAAGAAGGAGTGGTTCATCCTGGGCGTGGACTACGCCTTCGGCAAGGCCATGTCGGCCAACCTGAGCGAGTTCGTCGCCGCCGGCGGCGGCAAGATCGTCGGCAGCACCTACCACCCGCTCAACGCGAGCGATTTCTCGTCCTTCCTGTTGCAGGCGCAAAGCTCGAAGGCGCCGGTGATCGCGCTGGCCAACGCCACGTCCGACACGGTCAACACCATCAAGGCGGCCAACGAATTCGGCATCAACAAGAAGCAGACCATCGTGCCCAGCATCATGTTCATCAACGACATCCATGCGCTGGGGCTCAAGCATGGCCAGGGCATGGTGTTCACCACCGGCTTCTATTGGGACCGCAACGACGAGACGCGCGCCTGGGCGCGGCGTTTTTTCAGCAAGATGAAGAAGATGCCCTCGATGGTGCACGCCGGCGACTACTCCGCCGTCACCCAGTACCTGAAGGCGGTGCGGGTTGCAGGCACCGACGACGCGCCGGCCGTCGTCAAGCAGTTGCGGGACATGCAGCTGACCGACATGTTTGCCCAGAACGGCCGCGTGCGCGAGGACGGCCGCATGGTGCACGACATGTTCCTGGTGCAGGTCAAGCAGCCTGCCGAGTCGCAATACCCCTGGGACTACTACAAGGTGCTGGCCACCATCGCCGGCGACCAGGCCTTCAAGCCGCTGGCGCAAAGCACTTGCAAGCATGTCAAGGCGTCCTGAAATGCGGCGCGCGGGCCGCGCGGCGCATTGACGTACCCACACCGGCAGCGTACAAGCGAAGGCAGACGGCGCACAAGGTTTCACCCAACGGGCGTGCACGGTCCTCGGGCACGGCGCGCCCCGTATTCAAAGGAGACACGGAGATGAGCATCACCCGCAGACAAACCCTTCAGGCAGGCGCGTCCCTGGCCGCATTGGCCGGCCTGGGCCACAGCGGCATGGCACTGGCGCAGAGCGGCCTGCCGTCGACCATGGTGTGGAGCACCTATGACGTGGGCTCGACAGGCTATGTCGAGGCATCGGCCATCGCCGACGCGTTCGGCAAGAAGTACGGCACGCGGGTGCGCCTGCAGCCATCGGGCAGCGCGATCGGGCGCATCCAGCCGGTGCTGCGCAAGCGCGTGCCGTTTGGCTGGCTGGCCAACGAGGTGTTCTTTGCCAGCGAAGGCCTGTACGAATTCTGCACGCCCGAGTGGGGGCCGCAGGATTTGCGCGTGCTGGCCGGGCGCGTCAATTCGTTGTCGATCGTCGTTACCGCGGCCAGCGGTATCAAGACCGCCGCCGACCTCAAAGGCAAGCGCTTTGCCATTGCGCGATCCAACACTTCGGTTAATGCCAAGGTCGAGCCCATCCTGGCCTTTGGCGGCCTTACCTGGGATGACCTCGATCTGGTCGATGTGCCCAGTTATGGAGCCTCCGGCAAAGCGTTGATCGAGGGCCGTGCCGATGCCGCCGGGTTCGCGCCTGCGGCGGCCGTGTTGCGTGAGCTGGAAGCCAGCCCGCAGGGCATCGGCTGGATACCGATGCCTCCAGAGAACAAGGAAGGCTGGGCGCGCGCGCAGAGGGTCGTACCGTTCATCGAGCCCTATCAGGAGGGTCTTGGAGCGGGGCTTTCGGCAGAGCATCCGGTGTGGATGATCGGCTACCGCTATCCGATGATCACCGTGCCGACAGATGCTAGTGCCGATTCCACCTACGCCATGCTCAAGGCGGTGGCCGAGTCCTTCGACCTGTACAAGGATGCCGCGCCCATCATGCCGCGCTGGGACATCAAGAAATCCGGCACGCCGCCAATGGACGCGCCGTTCCACGACGGCGCGATCCGCTATCTCAAGGAGATCGGCCTGTGGAACGACCAGGCCCAGGCCTGGCAGGACGGCATGCTCAAGCGCCACGCGGCGCTCAAGGCGGCGTGGAAGGCGATGATGGCCACACCCCAGGCCAAGGGCGCCGACGGCGACGGCCTGCGCGCGCTGTGGGATGGCGAGCGCGCCAAGGCACTGGCGGCCCTGTAAGCCGACTGACCCGGAAGGAGGCGATCCGCCATGGCAGAACAAGGCAACGCGCAGCCGCAGCAGAAGGCGGACTATGCACTGGAAGATCCGGAGGCGCGCTCGGTGCGCCTGCAGGGCGCGCCGTTCTGGGTCGCCTTCGTGCTGTCGGTGCTGGGCATCGCCGCCAGCGTCAACCAGGTGTTCAACCTGGGGCTGTTCGGGTTCCGGCCGGTCTCCACCGGCTACTACTACCTGATGATCGGCCTGTTCCTGGCGCTCGGCTTCCTGGCCTTCCCGGCGCGCAAGGGCCAGGTGGCGGTGCGCTGGTACGACTGGCTGCTGGCGGCGCTGGTGCTGGCTGCGTCGCTGTGGATGCTGGTCAATGCGCAGAACATCATCGACCGCGGCTGGAACCTGGACGCACCGCTGGCGCCCACCTTGCTGGCGGGGTTGTACGTGCTGCTGGCGCTGGAGGGACTGCGGCGCACGGGCGAGTGGATTCTGTTCTTCTTCTGCGCGCTGTTCGCCTGCTTTCCGCTGTTCGCCGGCCACATGCCGGGCTTTCTGTGGGGCGTGCAGCTGGATCTGGCCCAGACCGTGACCGAGCACGCCTATGGGCTGGAGAGCATCATCGGCATTCCGATGCAGGTGGTGGCCGACACCTTGATCGGCTTCATCGTCTTTGGCGTCGTGCTGGCCAACACGGGTGGCGGTGAGTTCTTCATGAACTTCGCGTCGGCACTGCTGGGCAAGACGCGCGGCGGGCCGGCCAAGGTGGCGATTTTCTCGTCGGGCCTGTTCGGCATGCTGTCGGGCAGCCCCACGTCCAACGTCATGACCACCGGCGTCATCACGATACCGACGATGAAGGGCTGCGGCTACCCGCCGACCTATGCCGGCGCCGTGGAGGCCTGCGCGTCGACCGGCGGCGCGCTGATGCCGCCGGTGATGGGCACGGCCGCTTTCATCATGGCCAGTTTTCTGAACGTGCCGTATGCGCAGGTCATCATCGCGGCGTTTCTGCCAGCGCTGCTGTACTACTTTGCGCTGATGCTGCAGACCGACTGCTATGCGGCGCGCCACAAGCTGGTCGGCCTCGACCTGTCGACCGTGCCGCCGCTGCGCCAGACGGTGCGCACGGGCTGGCACTACATTGCCGCGCTGCTGGTGCTCACCGCCATGCTGCTGGTGTGGCGCACCGAGGCGCAGGCACCGTTCTGGGTGGCGCTGTTTCTGCTGGCCTTTGCCGTGGTGCGCGGGCGGCGCAGCGGCTTTGGCTGGCGCGCAATGTGCCAGCTGACCGTGGACGTGGGCCAGGGCCTGGCGCAGCTGGTGTGCCTGATCGCCGGCATCGGCTTGGTGATCGGCGCGATGTCGACGACCGGCGTCGCCAACTCGCTGTCGCGCGAGCTGGTGCAGTACGCCCACGGCAATATGTATCTGCTGCTGGCCGCGGGCGCGGCGACCAGCTTCGTGCTGGGCATGGGCATGACGGCGTCGGCCTGCTACATCTTCCTGGCCATCACGCTGGCGCCGGCGCTGATCGCCGTCGGTGTCGAGCCCATGGCCGCGCACCTGTACATCTTCTACTGGGGCATGGTCTCGTTCATCACGCCGCCAGTGGCGCTGGCGTCCATCGTGGCGGCGACGATCGCCAAGGCCAACGCGATGGCGGTGGGCTTCAAGTCGCTGCGCATCGGCTGCCTGCTTTTGCTGCTGCCGGTGATGTTCGTGCTGCAGCCGGCGCTGATCATGGATGGCGCGCCGCTGGTCGTCCTCCAGTCGGCGGTGACCGCCATCGTCGCGGTGGCGCTGCTCTCGGGCGCGTTCGAGGGCTATCTGTGGTGGGTGGGGGTGCTGGCGCCCTGGGCGCGCATCGCCCTGGGCGTGGCCGGGCTGCTGCTGTTCATCCCTGAGGGTGTGACCGACGTCGTCGGGCTGGTGCTGGCGGTGGCCGCCATCGCGCTGGCGCGGGTTGCGCGGCCACCGCAGGCCGCTTGAGAGCGTGTTTACGATCTTTTCATAGTGCCCGTTGCCCCGCAAAGGCGGTGGCTGCAAGGCGCAAAGCGCAGCTGGGCTGGTTGCCCAGCGAGTATTTGCAACGCCGCAGACGCTGCTTTTGCGGGGCAACCCTTCGGGCAATGCAGCAAAAAGCCGCACTCAGCGTTGCGCACCTTGTCCAGGCCACCAGCATGGCCTGCGGCGCGCGCCTCGATTGCAGCTTTTTGCTGCATTGCGGGCATCATGAAAAGATCGTAAACACGCTCTGAGTGCCGCCATGAACGAACAAGGGCGCCCACAGTGGCGCCCTTGTTGTTTTGCCGTCAGCTTCAGTGAATCAGACCGCCGTCACCTTGGTGATGCTGGTGACGAACTGGCCCGAGGCGATGCGCTTTTGCCACTCGGCCGGGCCGGTGACGTGGGCGCTGGTGCCGCCGGCGTCCACCGCGACGGTGACGGGCATGTCGACCACGTCGAACTCGTAGATGGCTTCCATGCCCAGATCCTCGAAGCCGACCACGCGCGCCTTCTTGATCGCCTTGCTGACCAGGTAGGCTGCGCCGCCGACGGCCATCAGGTAGGCGCTCTGGTTGTCCTTGATGGCCTCGATGGCGACCGGGCCGCGTTCGGACTTGCCGATCATCGCGATCAGGCCGGTTCTCTCCAGCATCATGCGGGTGAACTTGTCCATGCGCGTGGCGGTGGTCGGGCCGGCGGGGCCGACGACTTCATCGCGTACCGGGTCGACCGGGCCGACGTAGTAGATCACGCGGTTGGTGAAGTCCACGGGCAGCGGCTCGCCCTTGGCCAGCATGTCTGCAATGCGCTTGTGCGCCGCGTCGCGGCCGGTCAGCATCTTGCCGTTCAAGAGCAGGCGGTCGCCCGGCTTCCAGCTGGCCACTTCCTCCTTGGTGAGCTGGTTCAGGTCGACGCGGCGGCTCTTGGTGTAGTCGGGCGCCCATTCCACCTGGGGCCACAGGTCCAGGCTGGGAGCTTCCAGGTAGACCGGGCCGCTGCCGTCCATCACGAAGTGCGCGTGGCGCGTGGCCGCGCAGTTGGGGATCATCGCCACGGGCTTGCTGGCCGCGTGCGTGGGATACATCTTGATCTTGACGTCCAGCACCGTGGACAGCCCGCCCAGGCCCTGGGCGCCAATCCCGAGGGCGTTGACCTTCTCGTACAGCTCCAGGCGCAGTTCCTCGACCTGGTCGAGCTTGTCGCCGCGCGCGGCCTTGGCCTGCAACTCGTACATGTTCAGGTCTTCCATCAGGCTTTCCTTGGCCAGCAGCACGGCCTTCTCGGCCGTTCCGCCAATGCCGATGCCCAGCATGCCCGGCGGGCACCAGCCCGCGCCCATGGTTGGCACGGTCTTGAGCACCCAGTCGACCAGGTCGTCGCTCGGGTTCATCATGATGACCTTGGACTTGTTCTCGCTGCCGCCGCCCTTGGCCGCGACGGTCACGTCCAGCTTGTCGCCCGGCACGATCTGCACGTTGATGACGGCGGGCGTGTTGTCGCGGGTGTTCTTGCGCGCGAACAGCGGATCGGCGACGACGCTGGCGCGCAGCGTGTTGTCCGGGTTCAGGTAGCCGCGGCGCACGCCTTCGTTGATCGCGTCCTCCAGGCTCTGGTCGGCGGCAAAGCCCTCGAAGCGCACGCCCATGCCCACCTTCAGGAAGACGTTGACGATGCCCGTGTCCTGGCAGATCGGCCGGTGGCCGGTGGCGCTCATCTTGCTGTTGGTGAGGATTTGCGCCATCGCGTCCTTGGCAGCTGGGCTTTGCTCACGCTCGTAGGCACGCGCCAGGTGCTGGATGTAGTCGGCAGGGTGGTAGTAGCTGATGTACTGCAGTGCAGCAGCGACGGACTCCACCAGGTCGTCGTAACGGATGGTCGTGCTCATGGGTTCGAATCAGGAAGTGTCAACGGGGGAAGGGGCGCCAGGGCGGCCCGGGGCGGGGTGCTGCGGCGGCGGCAGGCAGCCGGCCCGGCGCCGTCCAGAACCGGCCAATTATCCCCATTCAAGCTTGCATGGCGCTGATGGCGAGCGCAATGTCTTTCGATGTGGCGTAGATTGCATGGCCGCGGCCCGCGTCTGTTGGCGCACCGGCATTGCACGCAAAGGAGCCCATTCGCATGACAGAACCGACACGTACCGAATACGACAGCTTTGGTGCCATCGAAGTGCCCGCCGCGCAACTGTGGGGTGCGCAGACGCAGCGCTCGCTGGGCAATTTCGCGATCTCGGGCGAGCACCAGCCGCTGGAGCTGATCCGCGCGCTGGCGCTGGTCAAGCAGGCAAGCGCCACCGTGAACCACGCGCTCGGGCTGCAGGACGAGGCGAAGACGCGGGCCATCGTGGCTGCAGCGCAGGAGGTGCTGGACGGTGCGCATGACGGCGAGTTCCCGCTGGTCGTGTGGCAGACGGGCTCCGGCACGCAGACCAATATGAACGTCAACGAGGTGCTGGCCAACCGCGCCAGCGAGCTGCTGGGCGGTGAGCGCGGCAAGGCGCGCCTGGTGCACCCCAACGACGACGTGAACCGCAGCCAGTCGAGCAACGATGTGTTTCCGACGGCGATGCACGTGGCTGCGGTGCAGGCGATCGCCGCGCGGCTGCTGCCGGCGCTCGAGCGCCTGCACCAGACGCTGGACGCCAAGGCGCGGGCGTTCGACGACATCGTCAAGATCGGCCGCACCCATCTGCAGGACGCCACGCCGCTGACGCTGGGCCAGGAGATATCGGGCTGGGCCGCGCAGCTGGCGCAGGCGCGCGGCCATCTGCAGGCGGCGCTGCCCGGGCTGTACGAGCTGGCGCTGGGCGGCACGGCGGTGGGCACCGGGCTGAACGCCCCGGCGGGCTATGCCCAGGGCGTGGCGCAGGAGCTGGCGCGGCGCACCGGCTTGCCGTTCATCACCGCGCCCAACAAGTTCGCCGTGATGGCCGCGTGCGACGCGCTGGTGCATGCGCACGGCGCGCTCAAGACGCTGGCCGCCAGCCTGATGAAGATTGCCAACGACGTGCGCTGGCTGGCCAGCGGGCCCCGAAGCGGCATTGGCGAGATCAGCATTCCCGAGAACGAGCCGGGCTCGTCCATCATGCCCGGCAAGGTCAATCCGACGCAGTGCGAGGCGCTGACCATGCTGGCCGCCCAGGTCATGGGCAACGACGTGGCGATCAATATCGGCGGCTCCAGCGGCAACTTCGAGTTGAACGTGTTCCGCCCGATGATTGCGCAAAACTTCCTGCAAAGCGTGCGCCTGCTGGCCGACGGCATGAACAGCTTCAACGATCACTGCGCCGTGGGCATCGAGCCCAACCGCGCGCGCATCGACGACCTGGTGGGCCGGTCGCTGATGCTGGTGACCGCGCTCAACACCCACATTGGCTACGACAAGGCGGCCGAGATTGCCAAGCGCGCCCACCACGAGGGCAGCAGCCTGCGCGAGGCGGCGATTGCCAGCGGCCACCTGACGGCCGAGCAGTTCGACGCCTGGGTGGTGCCGGCGAACATGGTGGGGCGCTGAGCGCAGCCGCAGTCGGGCAGGGGCTTATTGCGTCTTGCCCGCCGCCGCCAGCGCCTGGGCGATCCAGTCGTCCCACTCGGCCTGGTGGGCGCGGATCCAGGCCTGGACGTGGCGCTCGATGTCGGCCGGCTTGTTGGCCCCTTCGTGCATCGCCTGGTTCTGGCTGTTGATGTCGGCCACGGCCAGGTGGATGTGCGACATGAAGGACTTGGCCGCCGGGTTGGCATCGATGAACCGGCGGTTGGCGACGATGTGCTGCGTTGCCAGCGGCCAGCCGTAGTTCTTGCCGTTGGGCTGCGCGCTGTCGACGATCTTGCCGTCCACCTTCAGCCCCGAGAACGGCACCTGCAGGAACACCACGTCGCGCCCTGGCTTGAGCACGTTGCTCACCCAGTACGGCATCCAGGTGTAATAGAAGATTGGCTTGCCCAGCTTGTAGCGCGCGATGGCGTCGGCCATCATCGCCGCGTAGTCGCCCTGCACGTGGTCGATGGAGGGGCGCAGGCCATAGGCGTCCAGGTGGCTCTCTATGTCTTTCTCGCAGCCCCAGCCGGGCGGGCAGCCGGTCAGGTTGGCACGGCCGTTGCCGTCGGTGTCGAACAGCCTGGCAATTTTCGGGTCGCTCATCTGAGCGATGTTGGTGATGCCGTAGGCGTCGGCCGTCTTCTTGTCGATCAGGTAGCCGTTGATGTTGTCCGGGATGAAGACGCCGCTGCGCCACAGCTTGGCGCCGGCGCCGGCGTTGCGGTAGTAGTCCTGGTGCGAGGGCAGCCAGTGGTCGGCCAGAAAAGTGGCGTCGCCCTCGGCCACGGCCAGGTGGGCGGCGGGCAGGTCCAGCTCCTGGATGGGCCCGACGCTGTAGCCCAGCTGCTGCAGGCCGCGGGCGACCAGCAGCGTCTGGAAGGTCTCCTCGGCCAGCGTGGTCTTGGCCGGAATGACGCGCACGCCGTTGCCGGGCAGGGCGGTGCCGGCAGTCAGGCCGAGCACGGCGGCCATCAGGCAGTGGACAAGGCGGCGACGCGAAATCATGGAGGTCTCCTGGGGTGTGTGCGCGCTCAGACCGTAAATACGCTCTCAGAACGAGTGGCGGATGCCAGCCATCGTACCGATGCGCGTGCTGCGGTGCACGCCGGTTGCCGCTGCGCCGGCCCAGTACTCGGTCTCGCGGCCGACGGCGCCGTCGTGCAGGCGCACCGCGTCCAGCGACAGGTACAGGCTGGTGCGCTTGCTGAGCGCGTAGTCCAGCACCGCGGCCAGCGCATTGGCACGGCCGCTGCCCAGCAGCAGCGGCGTGGCCTGGTACTGCGTCGTGACGTTGCGGTTCTGCCGGTAGTGGTACCAGGCACCGGACAGGTGCAGCGCGGGCGTCAGCTGGCGGCCCAGGCCGACGTAGGCGATGTCCTGGCGCGCGTGGCTTGCGCTTTCGCGGTGCGCCAGGTAGCCGGCGTAGGCGGTGGTGGCGCCAAACGCATACGAGCCGGCCAGCGCGTATGTGCGCTCGGTGCCGGCGCCGCTGGCGCTGCGCTGCTGGTCGTAGGCCACGCCCAGTGCCAGTGCGCCGTCCCGGTACAGCGCGCCGGCGCCCAGTGTCTGGCCGCGGCGTGCGCTGCCCGGCTGCTCGCCGAAGCCGTAGTCCAGCTGCAGCTTCACCGGCCCGATCTGCTGCTGGTAGACCACGCTGTTGTCGATGCGGTAGCCCTGGTAGAACACGTCGCCGCCCAGGTAGACCGGATCGGACCAGAAAATGCCCCAGGTCTGGTCGAGCGGGTTGAACTCCCAGGCGACGTTGTTGAGCGCGTTGTACTGGCGTCCCAGCGACAGCTGGCCCCAGTCGCCCTGCAGGCCGACGAAGGCCTGTCGATCCCAGAAGGTGGCGGCGTTGGCCGAGGCGCCGCTGTCCATGGCGACGCCGTGCTCCAGCGTGAAGACGGCCTTGTTGCCGCCGCCCAGGTCTTCCTGGCCGCGCAGGCCGATGCGGCTGCCGCCGATGCCGCTGCCGACCAGCTCGCTCTTGTGGTGGTGCCGCGCGTCGATGTTGTGCGTGTAGCGCACGGCGGTGCTGGCCAGGCCGTAGAGCGTGACCTGGGACTGAGCCGGCGCGGCGCTGGCAGCCAGCAGGGCGGCGGCGGCAACCAGCGGGCGGCGCAGCGGTGGGGGGAACGGGTGCATGGGGGTCTCCTTGTCGTGGTGGTGCAGGGGGCTTATTCCGTTTCCAAATCATTTGTGTCTAGGCGCAAAGCCGCAGGCAGTGCTGTGGCACGACAAGGCGAAGCAACAACGACACGGATGATTTAGAAATGGAATTACGCGGCGGCTGCGCGTGCCTGGGCCAGCCAGGCGTCGAAGTCCTGGCGGTGCGCCGCGATCCAGCGGTCGGCGTGCTGCTGTATGTCGCGCGGCTTGCGCTGGCCGTCGTGCACCAGCTTGTTCTGCGCGCTGATGTCGTCGACGCTGACCTGCATGACGGCAAACAGCCGTGCGGCGGCCGGATGCTCGCGCGCCCAGGCCTGGCTGGTGACGATGTGCTGGTTGTTCAGCGGAAAGCCGTAGTTCCTGCCGTTGGGCAGCGCGGTGTCGATGCCGGCCTGCACGCCGGGCATGGCCGAGCGCGGCACCTGCAGCCAGACCGCGTCGCGCCCCGGGCGCAGCACGTTGCTGAGCCAGTACGGCGTCCAGGCGTAGTACAGCACCGGCTTGCCGGCCTGGTGGCGGGCAATGGTCTCGGAGATCAGCGCCGGGTAGTTGCCTTGCACGTATTCCACCGTGTCCTGCAGGCCAAAGGTCTTGATCTGGTGGTAGACGACCGCTTCCCCGCCCCAGCCGGCGTTGGGGCCGACCAGGCTGGCGCGCCCCTTGCCGCGCATGTCGAACAGCTGCGCCAGCTTGGGATCCTGCAGTTGGTCGATATGGGTGATGCCGTACTGCTCGGCGCTGCGGCGGTCGATCATGTAGCCTTGCGCTGCACCGGCCGAGTAGACGCCGCGGCGGTAGAGCGCGGCGTCGCCGCCGGCGGCCTTGTAGAACTCACTGTGGTGCGGGTTCCAGTGGTTGGCGATCAGCGTGGCGTCGCCGCGCGCCACGGCCAGGTGGGCCAGCGGGTATTCCACTTCTTCGTAGGGCTGCACGTCGTAGCCCAGCTCGGCCAGCGCGCGCATGACCAGCAGGGTCTGGAAGCTCTCGTCGACCAGGCTGCTCTTGAGTGGCAGCACCTTGACGCCCCGGCCCGGCTGTTGCGCGTCGGCCGCGCGCGCAATGACGGGCAATGCCAGCGCGGCGCCGGCGCCCAGGGCCTGGCCGAGCGCGCGGCGGCGGGTGATGGCTCCGGGAGTGGTGTGAAAGATGTTGGCGGGTGTGGATGCGTGGTGGCGCATGGGTTCTCCTTGTCGTTGTTGAAAAAAAAGGAAAAAGCGTCCCCGCAGCCCGCTGCGGCAGCGGGCGTGGGAGCGGGGGCGTTGGGGTTACGGCGCGGCTGCGGCGCGCGCCTGGGCCAGCCAGCCGTCGAAGGTCTTCTGGTGCGCGGCGATCCAGGCGTCGGCGTGGCGCTCGATGTCGGCCGGCTTGTTCTGGCCCTGGTTCATCAGCTGGTTCTGCGCGCTGATGTCCTCGACCGAAACAGTGACCAGCTCAAACCACTTGGCGGCGGCCGGGTGCTGCTGCGTCCAGGCCTTGTTGGCCACGATTTGCTGCTTGTTGACCTTGAAGCCGTAGTTCTTGCCGTTGGGCAGCTGGGTGTCGACGCCGGCCTGGCTGGGCGGCATGGCGGTGAACGGCACCTGTAGCCAGGCGGTGTCCTGGCCCGGCTTCAGGACGTTGCTGACCCAGTGCGGCGTCCACGCGTAGAACAGAACGGATTTGCCCGCCTTGTAGCGGGTGATCGTGTCGGCGATCAGCGCCGGGTAGCTGCCGCTGTGTTGGGTAACGCTGGCCTGCAGGCCATAGCTGATCAGGTGGTGGTTGATGTTGGTCTCGCACTCCCAGCCGGGCGTACAGCCGACGAGGTCGGCCCGGCCGTCGCCGTCGCTGTCGAATAGCCGGGCGAGCTCGGGATCCTTGAGCTGGTCGAGGTGGGTGATCCGGTACTTGTCGGCGGTCTTCTTGTCGATCAGGTAGCCCTGGGCGGCATTGCCTGACAGCACGCCATGGCGCCACAGCTTGGCGTCGCCGCCGGCGTTGGCGTAAAAGCCCATTTGCTGGGGGTTCCAGTGGTCGGCCATGAAGGTGGCGTCGCCATTGGCCACGGCCAGGTGCGCGGCCAGGTAGTCGACTTCCTGGATGGGCTGCACGTCGTAGCCGAGCCGCTCCAGCCCCTTCATGACCAGCAGGGTCTGGAAGGTTTCTTCTGCGATGGGGCTTTTGACGGGGGAGACCTGGGTGCCCTTGCCGGGCAGCTCGCCGGCGTGGACGGCGGCGCCGGCAAGCGCGGCGGCCGCGACTGCACCGAGGGCGCAGAGCCAGCGGCGGGTGCGCTGGCCGGGGGAGGGAAGGGTAGGCGTGTGGTGGTGTGGCAGGGGTTGCTGCATGCGGCGGGGGTCTCCTTTTATTGAAAAAAAGCGCCTGCCGCGGCGGCAGGCGCTTGGGGCACGGCGCTTACTTGGCGGCAGCCAGTGCCTGCGCGATCCAGCCATCCCAGGTGGCCTGGTGCGCCTTGATCCAGGCGTCGGTGTGGCGTTCGATATCGGCCGCCTTGTTCTGGCCCTGGCTCATCAGGTGGTTTTCCGCGTTGATGTCGGCGATCGGCAACTGCATGATCGCGAACAGCTTGGCTGCGGCCGGGTTGGCCTCGGCCCAGGCCTTGTTGGCGACGATCTGCTGGTTGTTCACGACGAAGCCGTAGTTCTTGCCGTTGGGCAGCGTGGTGTCGATGCCTTTTTGCTCACCGGGCAGCGATGAGAACGGCACCTCCAGCCACACCACGTCGCGGCCGGGCTTGAGCTCGTTGCTGACCCAGTACGGCGTCCAGGTGTAGTAGAAGATCGGCTTGCCGGCCTTGTAGCGGGTGATCGTGTCGGCGATCAGCGCCGAGTAGCTGCCCTGGTTGTGTGTGACGGTGTCGCGCAGCTTGAAGGCGGTGAGCTGGTGCTCGATCACCGCTTCGCAGCCCCAGCCGGGGTTGCAGCCGGTCAGGTCGGCCTTGCCGTCGCCGTTGCTGTCGAACAGCTTGGCAATCTTCGGATCCTTGAACTGCTCGATGTTGGTGATGTGGTACTTGTCGGCGGTCTTCTTGTCGATCAGATAGCCCTGGGCCGCGCTGGGCGAGAAGATGCCCTCGCGGTAGAGCTTGGCGTCGCCGCCGGCGTTCTTGTAGTAGTCGGCGTGCAGCGGGTTCCAGTGGTCGGCCATGAAGGTGGCGTCGCCATTGGCAATCGCGATGTGCGCGGTGGGGTACTCGACTTCCTTGATCGGCTGCACGTCGTAGCCGAGCTTCTCCAGCCCCTTCATGACAAGCAGGGTCTGGAAGGTCTCTTCGGCAATCGAGCTCTTGAGCGGTAGTACCTTGATGCCCTTGCCGGGCAGGTCGGCGGCCTGGGTGGCCACGCCGGCCAGTGCCAGGCTGGCGGCCACGGCAAGGTGGCGCAGGGTTTGCGGGGTGAATTTCATCGAAAGTCTCCTTGAGGCTTGGGGGTAAGAAAAGGGTGTGTGCAGCGCGGCAGCCTTTGGGCACGCCCGTGCTGCACGGGTATCAGGACGCGCGGCCCAGCAGCTTCATCAGCGCGCCCAGCGGGCCGGTGTGCCACCAGCGCTGGCCGCCGCGGCGCGGCTCGCCCATGGCCTGGGTGATGCGGTCGAGCACGATGGCCAGCAGCACGATGCCGAGGCCGCCGACGGTGGCCAGGCCCATGTCCAGGCGGCCGATGCCGCGCAGCACCATCTGCCCCAGACCGCCGACGGCAATCATCGAGGCGATGACGACCATGGACAGGCTGAGCATCAGCGACTGGTTGATGCCGGCCATGATGGATGGCATGGACAGCGGCAACTGCACCTTCCACAGCAGTTGCCAGGGCGAGGCGCCATAGGCCCAGCTGGCTTCCACCAGGTCGGAGCGCACCTGGCGCAGGCCCAGGTTGGTCAGGCGCACCAGAGGCGGCAGCGCAAACACGATGGTGACGATGACGCCGGGCACGTTGCCGATGCCGAACAGCATCACCACCGGCACCAGGTAGACGAAGGCGGGCGTGGTCTGCATTGCGTCCAGCAGCGGGCGCGTGATGCGCTGGGCGCGGTCGCTGGTGGCCAGCAAAATGCCCAGCGGCAGGCCGATGACGACGCAAAACAGCAGCGAGGTGAGCACCAGCGCCAGCGTCACCATGGCGTCGGGCCAGATGCCCAGGATCACGATGGCGAACAGCGACACGGCGGTGGCAATGGCCAGCGCACGGCCGGCGAACTGCCAGGCCAGCAGCGCGAACAGCACCAGCATCAGCGGCCAGGGAACGGCCAGCAGCAGGTCGGTGATGCCGGTCAGCGTCGTGTCGATGGGCGCGCGCACCGCCTGGAAGAACGGGCGGAAGTTCTGCACCAGCCAATCCAGCCCCTGGTTGACCCAGCCCTGGATGGGCAGGCCGTCGGTGGTGATCTGCTGCCACAGTGCGCCCAGGCCGTCGCCCTGGCCGGCGGTGTCCGCGGGGGAACTGCTGGCCAGCCAGTCGGAGGCGCTTGGCGCGGCGTCGGTGCTGCTGGCCGCGCCCCAGGGGTCGGCCGCGGGCGCGGCGTCGGGGGCTGTGGAGGGTGCGTCGGCAGCGGCGGCCCAGGGGTCGGCGCCGTTGGCCTGGGCAATCTCAAAGGCGTTGTCGTTCATGGCTTGTCCTTGTCTTGCCGCGCTCATGCCGCGGGCGCCACCGGGTTGCTGGTGGCGTGGGGGTATTGGGGGTTGAGCTGGATGGGCTCGCGCTCTGCCTGCGGCGGCGGCACCGGCGGGGTGTCGCGGTCGAGGAACTTCATCAACGTGGTGCGGCTGACCACGCCCAGGAACTTGCCGTCCTCGCTCACCACCGGAAGCGGGCAGGGGGCGCTGGACATGGGGCCGAACAAGTCGGCCACCGGCGCGTCGGCGGCCAGCGTGGGCGCGTTGTCGATGAAGGCGTGCTGCAGCCCCAGCGGGCCGTTGTGCCCCTGTAGTGCGCGGCGCAATGATTGCGAGGAGACGACGCCCTGGAATTGCTTGCGGCTGGACAGCACGTAGGCGTATTCGTGGTCTGAATCCTCCAGCAGGCGCAGCGCGGGGCGGCAGCCCTGGTCGACGCGTTCGGAGACGACGGTGAACGCCTGGCGTGCAATGTCGCCGGCCTTGAACACGGCGGCCGCGTCCACGCCGCGCACGAAGTCGCGTACATAGTCGTCGGCAGGCGCGCGCAGGATCTCGTCGGGCGTGCCCACCTGAACGACCTGGCCATCCTTCATGATGGCGACGTGGTCGCCGATGCGCATGGCCTCGTCGAGGTCGTGCGAGATGAAGACGATGGTGCGCCGCTTGATCTGCTGCAGGCGCAGCAGCTCGGATTGCATCTCGGTACGGATGATGGGGTCGAGCGCCGAGAAGGCCTCGTCCATCAGCAGGATGGAGGGGTCGGCCGCCAGCGCCCGCGCCAGGCCCACGCGCTGCTGCATGCCGCCCGAGAGCTCGTCCGGGTAGCTGGCGCCCCAGCCCGTGAGGCCCACCTGCTCGAGCGCCTCCAGCGCCGCCTTCTCGCGCCCGGCCTTGTCCATGCCCGCCAGATCCAGGCCGAACGCGGTGTTCTCCAGCACAGTCATGTGCGGCATCAGCGCGAACGACTGGAACACCATCGAGATGTCCTTGCGCCGCAGCGCGCGCAGGTCGCGCGGGCTGAGCTTGCCGATGTCCTGGCCGTCGACCAGCACGCGCCCGGCCGTCGGGCGGATCAGGCGGTTGAGCATGCGCACCAGCGTCGACTTGCCCGAGCCCGACAGCCCCATGACGACGAAGATCTCGCCGGGCTCGATGGTGAAATGGGCGTCGAACACGCCGATGGACTGTCCGGTGCGCTCCAGGATGTCCTGTTTGCTCAGGCCCTGGCGCACCAGCTCCAGCGCTTGTTCGGGAGCGTCGCCGAAGACCTTGAACACATGGTCGATGATGATTTGTTTTGCCATGATGGTGGTTGTTCCCGAAGGAAGACTGTTGAACATGGCCCGGCCGCTTCAGTGAAGGCAGCCGGGCACATGGCCGAAGCAACGACGATCACGAACCTGATGCGTGCGGCTGGCGCGGGCGGGTATGCAGAAAACAGCCGGCCAACCGGTGAAAGAGCGGACACGCAAGGTGACCAAAAGCACCCGAATGGCACCAGCGGAGGGTGCGCAAGGGCTGTGGATCCACGGCGCGGCCAGGTGGCCTGCGCTCATCAAGGAGCCGAACCGCTCCCCGCATGGGAGCGAGCACTCACAGCATCAGGGCCGATGCTTCGGCCGCTGCACCGGGCGCCGACAAGGCAGACGCACCGATGCTGTGATCCATCCCTCCGGCCTTGCGGCCCTGCCGTTGGCAAGTGCGGGCGCAGAGGGTGAATTACCTGCGTTGCAGGTTGTAAAGAAGCAGTCGAGTGTACGGATTCATGCCTTTTGAGTCAAAAGCTCAGTTTTTCCGAATGTGTTATAGCCGCGAGGTTGCCCGGGGCCGTCGGCCCTCTGGGCGTGACAAGTCTTCGTCAGTGGCTTGTAAGACGCTCCGGAGACAGTATGGTGTGAAACCGTTGTAACCAAGGAGACAATCCCATGAGTGCTAGCCCGTCCGCAATTCAATCCATCCTGACTGAGAACCGCGTCTTTCCTCCGTCGCAGGAGATGGTCAAGGCGGCACGTGTTTCGGGCATGGAGGGCTACCACGCCCTGTGTGCCGAGGCCGACAAGGACTTCGAGGGCTTCTGGGCCCGCCTGGCGCGCGAGCACCTGGTCTGGAGCAAACCGTTCACGCGCACGCTCGACTCGTCCGAGGCACCGTTCTACAAGTGGTTCGACGACGGCGAGCTCAACGCCAGCGCCAACTGCCTGGACCGCCACATGGGCACGCCCGTCGAGCACAAGACGGCCATCATCTTCGAGGCCGACGACGGCTCGGTCACCAAGGTCACCTACCGCGAGCTGCTCGACCGCGTCAGCCAGTTCGCCAACGCGCTGAAGGCCCACGGCATCCAGAAGGGCGACCGCGTGCTGGTGTACATGCCGATGACCATCGAAGGCGTCGTCGCCATGCAGGCCTGCGCGCGCCTGGGCGTCACGCACAGCGTGGTGTTCGGCGGCTTCTCGGCCAAGTCACTGCAGGAGCGCATCGTCGACGCCGGCGCCGTGGCCGTCATCACGGCCAACTACCAGATGCGCGGCGGCAAGGAGATGGCGCTCAAGGCCATCGTCGACGACGCCATCGCCATGGGCGGCTGCGAGACCATCCGCAACGTCTTCGTCTACGAGCGCACGTCCTCTGCCTGCCCAATGACCGCCGGCCGCGACAAGACCTTTGCCCAGGCGATGGCGGGCCAGAGCACCGACTGCCCGCCGGTGCCGGTCAATGCAGAGCACCCGCTGTACATCCTGTACACCTCGGGCTCCACCGGCAAGCCCAAGGGCGTGCAGCACTCCACCGGCGGCTATTTGCTGCAGTCCAAGATGACGATGCTGTGGAGCTTCGACATCCAGCCGGACGACGTGTTCTGGTGCACGGCCGACATCGGCTGGGTCACCGGCCATACCTACGTCGCCTACGGCCCATTGGCCGCCGGTGCGACCGAGATCGTGTTCGAGGGCATTCCCACCTACCCCGACGCCGGGCGCTTCTGGCAGATGATCGAGCGCCACAAGTGCACCGTGTTCTATACCGCGCCCACGGCGATCCGCTCGCTGATCAAGGCAGCGGAATCCAACGAGGCCGCGCACCCCAAGCAATCCGATCTGTCGAGCCTGCGCATCCTGGGCAGCGTCGGCGAGCCGATCAATCCCGAAGCCTGGATGTGGTACTACCGCAACGTCGGCAACGAGCACTGCCCCATCATCGACACCTACTGGCAGACCGAGACCGGCAGCCACATGATCAATCCGCTGCCAGGCGCAACACCACTGGTGCCCGGCTCCTGCGCGCTGCCGCTGCCCGGTATCTACCCGGCCATCGTCGACGAGACCGGCAATGAAATGCCAGATGGCACCGGTGGCATGCTGGTCTACAAAAAACCCTGGCCAAGCATGATTCGCACCATCTGGGGCGACCCTGAGCGTTTCAAGAAGACCTATTTCCCCGAGGAGGTGAAGGGCTACTACCTGGCCGGCGACGGCGCGGTGCGCGCCAAGGACAACGGCTATATCCGCGTGACCGGGCGCATCGACGACGTGCTCAACGTCTCGGGCCACCGCATGGGCACGATGGAGATCGAGTCGGCGCTGGTCGCCAAGACCGACCTGGTGGCCGAGGCCGCCGTCGTGGGCCGCCCCGACGACCTGACCGGAGAGGCCATCTGCGCCTTCGTCGTGCTCAAGCGCCCGGTGCCCGTCGGCGACGAGGCCAAGCAGATCGCCAAGGAGTTGCGCGACTGGGTGGCCAAGGAAATCGGCCCCATCGCCAAACCCAAGGACATTCGCTTCGGAGAGAACCTGCCCAAGACCCGCAGCGGCAAGATCATGCGTCGCCTGCTACGCACGCTGGCCAAGGGTGAAAAAATCACCCAGGACACCAGCACGCTGGAAAACCCCGCAATCCTGGATCAGTTGTCGCAGAACAACTGATCCAGGGGCAGCATAAGCTGCCGGTGCGAAGCGCTTGCGGGGTTTGGGGAGCACTCATATCGCGTAGCGATGTGAGGTGCTCACCAAAATCAGGTCATTATCGGTCAGTTGTCGCAGAACAACTGATCCAGGGGCAGCATAAGCTGCTGGCGCGAAGCGCTTGCGGGGTTTGGGGGGCACTCATATCGCGTAGCGATGTGAGGTGCTCACCAAAATCAGGTCATTCTCGATCAGTTGTCGCAGAACAACTGACCGAGCAGCGCCGCAAGGCGCGCCGATTGACGCTACCATCGTCGCAGGCCTGCCGCCCTCTGGGCCGGCAGGCTTTTTCGATTGGAGAACAACAATGCAATTCAGAACCCTGATCCTGGCGTTGCTGGTGGTCGCCATTGCCGCGATGGCCACCTTGAACTGGGATGCCTTGAATGCGGTAGGCACGGTGTCGCTGGGGGTGACCACGGTGCAGGCGCCACTAGGCCTGATCATGCTGGCGTTGACCGTGCTGCTCGGGATTTTCTTCCTGGCCTATGTGCTGGCGGTGCAGGGCGCCGCTGTGCTGGATGCGCGCCGCCACGCCAAGGAAATGGCCAGCCAGCGTGCATTGGTAGACACGGCCGAAGCCTCGCGCTTTACCGAGCTGCGCGACCTGTTGCAGCAGCAGCACGACAGCACGCAGCAAGCGCTAGCCGGGCGACTGGACGCGCTTCAAGCGCAGATCACGCAGCGTGCGCAGGAGTCGGACAACGCCACCGCGGCGTATATCGGCCAACTGGAAGACCAGCTGACCCACAAGCACGCCGGCTGAACTTCAATCGCTGCGCTTCTTTGCTCGTGCTAGGGCAAAACAAAAGCCGCAGCGCGGTGATGCGTTGCGGCTTGTGGGCACCACCATGATGGTGGTGCGTGAGCGGAATCCGTGCTTACTTGAGCGACAGAATCCAGTCCACCAGTTGCTTGGCCTCGGCTTCGTTCACGTTGGCGTTGGGAGGCATCGGCACCGGGCCCCAGACGCCCTTGCTACCCTTCATCACTGCAGTCACCAAAGTCGCCTCGGCGTCCTTCTGGCCGGCAAACTTCTTGGCCACTTCCTTGTAGGCCGGGCCCACCAGTTTCTTGTCCACCGAGTGGCAGGCCATGCAGTTCTTGGATTTGGCCAGAGCGGAAGCATCTGCAGCCAGCGCGGGGCCAGCAACCAGCAGTCCGAGGGCCAGGGGAATCAGGACGCGTTTCATCGGAGGTTTCCTCTCGTAGTTGGAATACAGTAATGTTAATGTCATTGTAGTGCTCGGGGTTGACATCAAGACCCCGAAAACACGGATCAGATCAAAGGACGTCACCATGTATGCGCTGTTGCTGGGAATTGTGTTCGTTTTACTCAAGATCCTGGCAATAGGCCCTGTGGCGTCATGGGCATGGTGGTGGGTTTTGTCGCCCTTTGCGCTGGCCTTCTTCTGGTGGATGTGGGCCGACGCCAGCGGCTACACCAAGCGCAAGGAGATGGAGAAGACCGAGCAGCGCAGGCAAGCGCGCATCGACAAGCACAACAAGGCGCTCGGTATTGAGCCGCGCCGCCCACGCTGACTGCGCAGGCGGCGGAAAACCGTCGTTGGCTACAAGTGGCGGCCTTGATCGTCGAAATGATCCAGCACCGCGCCCTTGCTGGCGCTTGATGCATTGAACGCGAATTTGGCCTGCACGCCGCGCGTGTAGCGCGGTGCGGGCGCCTTCCACGTGGCGCGTCGGCGCGCAATTTCGTCATCGCTCACGTTCAGCTGCAGCAGCAGCTGGTGTGCGTCAATGGTGATCGAGTCGCCCTCCTGCACCAGCGCGATGGTGCCGCCGACGAAGGCCTCGGGCGCCACGTGGCCGACGACCATGCCCCAGGTGCCGCCGGAGAAGCGCCCGTCGGTGATCAGCCCCACGCTCTCGCCCAGGCCTTCGCCCACCAGCGCGCTGGTTGGCGCCAGCATCTCGGGCATGCCGGGGCCGCCCTTGGGGCCGAGGTAGCGCAGCACCACCACGTCGCCAGCGTGGATCTTGCCGGCCAGGATGGCAGCCAGTGCCGAGGGCTCGTCGTCGAACACGCGCGCCGGGCCGGTGATGACCGGGTTCTTCAGGCCGGTGATCTTGGCCACCGAGCCCTCGGGGCTGAGATTGCCCTTGAGGATGGCCAGGTGGCCCTGCTCGTATAGCGCCTGGGCGATGGGCTTGATCACGTCCTGGTCCGCGCGCGGCTGGTCGGGCACGTCGGCCAGGGTTTCGGCAATCGTCTTGCCGGTGATGGTGATGCAGTCGCCGTGCAGCAGGCCGGCGTTCAGCAAAATCTTCATCACCTGCGGAATGCCGCCCGCCTGGTGCAGGTCTACGGCCAGGTATTTGCCGCTGGGCTTCATGTCGCAGATCACCGGCACTTTCTTGCGCATGCGCTCGAAGTCGTCGATGGTCCACTCCACACCGGCCGCGTGGGCAATCGCCAGGAAGTGCAGCACTGCGTTGGTCGATCCACCCACGGCCATGATGACGGCCACCGCGTTCTCGATGGACTTGCGCGTGACGATGTCGCGCGGCTTCAGGTCATGGCGGATGGCCTCGACCAGCACCTTGGCCGACTCCCTGGCCGACTGCACCTTCTCGTCGTGCGGGTTGGCCATGGTGCTGGAGTAGGGCAGACTCATTCCCAGCGCCTCGAAGGCCGAGGACATGGTGTTGGCGGTATACATGCCGCCGCACGAGCCGGTGCCGGGAATCGCGTGCTGCTCCACGTCCTTCAACTCCTGGTCGCTGATCTTGCCCGCGGCGTTCTCGCCCACGGCCTCGAACACGCTGACGATGTTCAGGTCACAGCCGTGCAGGCAGCCGGGCTCGATGGTGCCGCCGTACACATAGATGCTCGGCACGTTGGCGCGCAGCATGCCCATCATGCCGCCGGGCATGTTCTTGTCGCAGCCGCCGATGACCACGCAGCCGTCCATCCACTGGCCCTGCACGCAGGTCTCGACGCAGTCGGCAATCACCTCGCGGCTGACCAGGCTGTATTTCATGCCCTCGGTGCCCATGGCCATGCCATCACTGATCGTCGGCGTGCCAAAGGTCTGCGGGTTGCCGCCCGCCTCGCGAATGCCTTCGACGGCGGCGTCGGCGAGCTTTTGCAGCCCGCTGTTGCACGGCGTGATGGTGCTGTGGCCGTTGGCCACGCCGATCATGGGCTTGTCGAAGTCGGCCTCGGTGTAGCCCATGCCGTAATACATGGAACGGTTGGGCGCGCGCGCCTTGCCTTGCGTGATATGGGCGGAGCGGCGGTTGAGCGGCAGGGAGTCGGGCATGGGGTTTGTCTCTTGGTTGGCGAAAGGGGCCAGTTTAGGACGACCCCCGCGTATCAGGCCAGCGCCGGCGCAAGCCCCTGCCGCGGCCGGGGTGGCGCTGCCATAATTGTCCGTTTGATCGGCAGCAGCCCATAAGGCCAGGCCAGTCCATCCGCCCACGCCACCCCTTGTGCGGCTCGTCTCGATCCATTACTTTTTGCTTTCCACGATGCCCGCCTATCGCTCCAAGACCTCCACCCACGGCCGCAACATGGCCGGTGCCCGCGCGCTGTGGCGCGCCACCGGCATGAAGGACGCCGACTTCCAGAAACCCATCATCGCGGTGGTCAACTCCTTCACCCAGTTCGTGCCCGGCCACGTGCATCTGAAGGACATGGGCCAGCTCGTCGCGCGCGAGATCGAGGCCGCCGGCGGCGTGGCCAAGGAGTTCAACACGATTGCCGTCGATGACGGCATCGCCATGGGCCACGACGGCATGCTGTACTCGCTGCCCAGCCGCGACGTGATCGCCGACTCGGTCGAGTACATGGTCAACGCCCACTGCGCCGACGCCATGGTCTGCATCAGCAACTGCGACAAGATCACCCCCGGCATGCTGATGGCGGCGATGCGGCTGAACATCCCGGTGATCTTCGTCTCCGGTGGGCCGATGGAGGCCGGCAAGACCCAGTTGCTGAACCCGCAGACCAGGACCTTCACCGCGAAGAAGCTCGACCTGATCGATGCCATGGTGATGGCCGCCGATGACCAGGCCAGCGATGCCGAGGTGGCCGAGGTCGAGCGCAGCGCCTGCCCCACCTGCGGTTCCTGCTCGGGCATGTTCACCGCCAACTCGATGAATTGCCTGACCGAGGCCATGGGCCTGGCGCTGCCGGGCAATGGCACGGTGGTGGCCACGCACGCCGACCGCGAGCAGCTGTTCAAGCGCGCCGGCAGCCGCATCGTGGAGCTGGCGCGCCAGTACTACGAGGGCGAGGACGCATCCATCCTGCCGCGCTCGGTCGGCTTCAAGGCCTTCGAGAACGCGATGACGCTCGATATTGCCATGGGCGGCTCGACCAACACCATCCTGCACCTGCTGGCCACGGCGCAGGAGGCCGAGATCGACTTCACGATGGAGGACATCGACCGCCTGTCGCGCACCGTGCCGCAACTGTGCAAGGTGGCGCCCAACACCGACAAGTACCACGTCGAGGATGTGCACCGCGCCGGCGGCATCTTCGCCATCCTGGGCGAGCTCGAGCGCGCCGGCAAGCTGCACACCGACGTGCCAACGGTGCACGCCAGCAGCCTGGGCGAGGCGCTGGAGCATTGGGACGTGCGGCGCACGCAGGACGAGGCGGTGCACCACTTCTTCAAGGCCGGCCCGGGCGGCGTGCCCACGCAGGTCGCGTTCAGCCAGAGTGCGCGCTGGCCCAGCCTGGACCTGGACCGCGCGGGCGGCTGCATCCGCTCGCATGAGCACGCCTTCAGCCAGGAAGGCGGGCTGGCCGTGCTGCGCGGCAACATCGCGCTGGACGGCTGCGTGGTCAAGACCGCCGGCGTCGATGAATCCATCCTGGTCTTCGAAGGCCCGGCGCATGTGGTCGAGAGCCAGGACGAGGCCGTGGCCAATATCCTCGCGGACAAGGTCAAGGCCGGCGACGTGGTCGTCGTGCGCTACGAAGGCCCCAAGGGCGGCCCCGGCATGCAGGAAATGCTCTACCCGACCAGCTACATCAAGAGCAAGGGCCTGGGCAAGGCCTGTGCGCTGCTGACCGACGGGCGCTTTTCGGGCGGCACTTCGGGTCTGTCCATCGGCCATTGCTCGCCCGAGGCGGCCGCCGGCGGCGCCATCGGCCTGGTGCGCAATGGCGACCGCATCCGCATCGACATTCCCAACCGCCGCATCGACGTGCTGGTCAGCGACGAGGAACTGGCGCGCCGGCGCGCCGCGCAGGACGCGCTGGGCTGGAAGCCGGCACAGGCGCGCCCGCGCAAGGTCTCAAGCGCGCTCAAGGCCTACGCAAAATTGGTCACCAGCGCCGACAAGGGCGCGGTGCGCGACCTGTCGCTGCTCGATTGAGCGCCCCGCAGGTGAACGCCGCCGCCCCGGTCGCGCTGGTCAACTTCACCTGAAGCACAATGGCCGGCACATCCACCACCTGGGGAGAGCAGCCATGGGACACGCACAGCAACGGCTGCCGATGACGGCGGCCGAATACCTGGACTGGGAGGAAACCCAGGAGCAGCGCCATGAGTTCGTGGCCGGCGAGGTGTTCGCCATGGCCGGCGCGGAAGACTGGCACGTCACCGTGTCGCTCAATATTGCCATGGCCCTGCGCCAGCATCTGCGCGGCGGCCCGTGCCAGACCTACATCAGCGACATGCGGCTGCGGGTCGAGGCGGCCAATGCGTACTTCTATCCCGACGTGATGGTCACCTGCGACGCAGCCGATAACGACAGCCGACGCTCCAAGTCCCACCCCGTGTTGCTGGTGGAGGTTCTTTCCGACAGCACGGGCAACTATGACCGGGGCGACAAGTTTGCGCAGTACCGCCGCATCGACAGCCTGCGCGAATACGTGCTGGTGGACATTGCCCGTAGGGCGACCGACGTGTACCGCAAGGGGGCGGACGGTCTGTGGGTGCTGCACCCGTTCGCGGGCGAGGAGAGCGTGGTGTTTGCCAGCGTCGATCTGCAGCTGCCCGCGCACGAGCTGTTTGCCGACGTCGAGTTGCCGGCAGCAAAAACACCATGATTGAAAGGAGTTCCATGCACCCGCGCATTGCCGACAGCTTCGCCGCCCAGGGCCTGATGACCACGTTGGGCGCCCGCCTGGCTCACGTGGCCGACGGCGAGGTACATATCGCCATGCCTTTCTCTGCCGCCCTGTCGCAGCAGCACGGCTATGCGCATGCGGGATCAATCACCAGCATCGTCGACAGCGCCTGCGGCTATGCCGCGCTCACGCGCGCGCCGAGCGCGCAGCATGAGGTGGTCACGGTGGAGTTCAAGGTCAATTTCATGCGCCCGGCCATAGGCCGGCGTTTTCTTGCCGTCGGCAAGGTGGTCAACGCGGGCCGCAACATGGCGGTGTGTACCGGCGAGGTGCGCGCGTTTGCGGGCGAGCAGGGCGAGAACCACAAGGTGGTGGCGCTGATGCAGGCCACCATGGCCTACGTGCAGGGCTGAAGCCAGCAGCGCCCAGCCCTGGCTGCGCTCACATCTGGCTTTGCAGGTAGTTCTGCAGCCCGACGTTCTCGATCAGCGCCAGCTGCTTCTCCAGCCAGTAGGCGTGGTCTTCCTCGGTGTCGCGCAACTGGGACAGCAGCATGTCGCGGCTTACGTAGTCGGCATGGCGCTCGCACAGCGCAATGGCCGCCTTGAGGTTGGCGCGCACCTGGTACTCGGTTTCCAGGTCGATGCGCAGCATGCCGGGTACGTCCTGGCCGGGGGTGAAGGCGTGCGGGCGCATGTCGGGCTGGCCGTCGAGCATCAGGATGCGCTGCAGAATGGCGTCGGCGTGCTGCGTTTCTTCCTCCATCTCGTGGTGCATGCGCGCGAACAGCTTGGCGTAGCCCTGGTCTTCGTAGCGGCGGGCGTGGATGAAGTACTGGTCGCGCGCTGCCAGTTCGCCGCGCAGCAGCTCCTTCAGGCAATCGATGACTTCGGGGTGGCCTTGCATGGTGTTTCTCCTGTCAGTGACCCCGAGTATCCCGCGGGACGCGCAGCGGCTCAACCCGCACAGGCAAAATCCGCGCCATGCTGATGTATCCGCAAATCAATCCCGTGGCCGTGCAGATCGGCCCGCTGGCCGTGCACTGGTACGGCCTGACCTATCTGGCGGCCTTTGGCCTGTTTTACTTCCTTGGAATGCGGCGGCTGCGCCATCCGCCCTTTGCATCGATGCGCGGCAGCGCCGCCTGGGCGCCGCGCGACGTGGAGGACATTTTGTTCTGGGGCGTGGTCGGCGTGGTGCTGGGCGGGCGCATTGGCTACTGCCTGTTCTACAAGCCGGCGTACTACCTGACGCATCCGCTGGAGGTGTTTGCACTCTGGCAGGGCGGCATGAGTTTTCACGGCGGCCTCTTGGGCGTGCTGCTGGCCATGGTGTGGATTGCCCACTCGCGCAAGCGCCCCTGGCTGCAGGTGATGGACTTCGTCGCTCCCTGCGTGCCCACCGGACTGGCCGCAGGGCGCGTGGGTAACTTCATCAATGGTGAGCTATGGGGGCGCTTTGCCTCGCCCGACCTGCCCTGGGCCATGGTGTTTCCGCAAAGCGGCTCGATGGCGCCGCGCCACCCCTCACAGATTTACCAGTTCCTGCTGGAGGGCCTGCTGCTGTTCGCGCTGCTGTGGCTGTACGCGCGCCGCCCGCGCCGCCTGGGCGAGGTGTCGGCGGCCTTTCTCGTCGGCTATGGCGTGCTGCGGTTCGTGGCGGAATTTTTTCGCGAGCCCGACGACTACCTCGGCCTGCTGTCGCTGGGCATGAGCATGGGCCAGTGGCTGTGCGTGCCCATGGTGGTGGCAGGCGCGCTGCTATGGCTGTGGGCGCAGCGCCAGCCGCTGCCGCAGGCGTGACGCAGGCGGCCCCTCCTGCGCGGCGCCAGCGATTGCGGCGCTTCTTTCAAGCCCATCATCCGAACGGACGATGAAACCGGTGCCAACTGTGCACAACATCATCGCTGGCCAATCACCAGCGATGAGGCAACGATGTCCGCCCGCCGTCCCTACCGCACCTCCCCATCATTCTCATTCGCCCGCCTGCTGTGCCGGTACGGCGCCCAGGTATTGGGCTGTTTTTTGCTGGCCTTGCCTGCCGCGCTGCAGGCCGGTGAGCGCCTCGACTGGCCGCGCCACGGCCTGGATGCGGCGGAGACCCGCTTCTCACCGCTGAAGTCGATCACGCCGGCCAACATCGACCGGCTCGGCCTGGCCTGGCACTTTCGCTTCGACCGTGCGCGCGGGGTCGAAGCGACGCCCATCATGGTCGATGGCAGGCTCTACGTCAGCGGCCCCTGGGGCGTGGTCTATGCGCTCGATGCGCGCAGCGGCAAGCTGCTGTGGCAGCACGATCCGCAGGTGCCCGCCGGCAAGGGCATCCACGCCTGCTGTGACGTGGTCAACCGCGGCGTCGCCGTCGATGACGGCGTGGTCTATGTCGCCACCATCGATGGCCGGCTGCAGGCGCTCGACGCCGTCAGCGGCACGCTGCAGTGGTCGGTCGCCACCTTTGACCCCGCCCAGCCCTACACCATCACCGGCGCGCCGCGCGTTGCCGCCGACGTGGTGGTGATCGGCAATGGGGGAGCGGAGTACGGCGTACGCGGCTTTGTCTCGGCCTACGACAAGCGCAGCGGACAACTGCGCTGGCGCTTCTACACCGTCCCCGGCAACCCGGCCGCAGGCGACGACGGCGCGGTCTCCGATCGTCTCTTGCGCGAGCTCGCCCTGCCGACCTGGAGCGGTCAATGGTGGCGGCTCGGTGGCGGCGGCACGGTATGGGACTCGATGGCCTGGGATCCCGAGCTCGACCTGCTGTACTTCGGGGTAGGCAACGGCTCGCCCCACGACCGCGATCTGCGCAGCCCGGGCGGAGGAGACAATCTCTTTCTGTCTTCCATCGTCGCCGTGCGCCCGCGCACCGGCCAATATGTCTGGCACTACCAGACCACGCCGGGCGACAGCTGGGACTACACCGCCACCCAGCAGATGATCCTCACCGAGCTCGAATTCGGCGGCAAGCCGCGCAAGGTGCTCATGCAGGCGCCCAAGAACGGCTTTTTCTACGTCCTCGACCGCGCCAGCGGCGAATTGCTCGCCGCCGACAACTACGTCCCCACCAACTGGGCCAGCCATGTCGATCTGGCCAGCGGCCGCCCGGTGGAGAACCCCGCGGCGCGCTACCCGGCCGGTGCGCCCTTCATGGTTCAGCCCTCCCAGCTCGGCGGCCACAACTGGCAGCCGATGGCCTACAGCCCCGATACCGGACTGGTCTACGTCCCGGCGCAGGAGCTGGCCGGCTTCATGATGAAGGACGAGCACTTCCGCGCCGAGGCCGATCGCTGGAATACCGGCGTCGTCACGCCGCCGATGCCGCCCGAGCGCAGCGTGCTTGCGCAGGCGAGGGCAGGCATGCGCGGCCATCTGCTTGCCTGGGATCCGGTGGCACGCAAGCCAAGGTGGCGCGTCCCCCATCCTGGCTTCTGGAATGGCGGCGTGCTCGCCAGTGCAGGCGGCGTGGTCTGGCAAGGCGTGGGCAGCGAAGGCCTGGTGGCCTATGACGCGACCGACGGCCGCCGCCTGTGGCAGTCCGACACCTGGCTGGACATCCTCGGCGGGCCGATCAGCTATGAGCTCGATGGCGTGCAATACGTCGCTGCTGCGGCCGGTTTTGGCAGCTCGATCCACGTCAGCTCCGCCGTGATGCTGCCCGGCAGCGACGCACCGGTGCCGGGTGGAGTCTTCGTCTGGAAGCTCGGCGGCCAGGCGCCGATGCCCAGCCGCGAGACCCGTCCGACACGAACGCCTCCCGCCGACGATGGCGATGCAGCCGCCATCGAACGTGGCGGTCGGCTCTACGCGCATTACTGCATGCAATGCCATGGGGCGGGCGCGGTGGCTGGTGGCGGCATGCAGGACTTGCGCTACTCGCCCTACCTCGATGAAGTTGCGCTGTTTCGCCGCCCGTCGCTTGAAGGCCTGCTAACCCAGCGCGGCATGCCTGATTTCTCCACCAGCCTGCAGGTGGCGGACGTGGATGCAATCCGCGCCTACGTCATCCGCATGGCTCATGTGCTGGGCGAGCGCCAGGGCGGGGACGGCGCAGCAACCCGCCCGCAGAAATGACAAAGGGCTTGGAGCGTATGCGCCAAGCCCTTGATTTCATTGACTGGCGGAGAGGGCGTCCGTATTCTCGGCGTCCAAAAACATCCCAAGTAGTTCATTTTTTCCTTTTTGTGACAATAACTTAGGCGCCTTCATCGTCTAAAGACGGCTTGCTACGTTCCAAAAAATTCGGTATTCTTTGCAGTACAGGATGCATTACAAAGGAGCCGCAGCCATGCCGAAGAAAGCCAAAGAACTATCAGCCTTGGCCGTGTCGAAGTTGAAGGCCGAAGGTCGGCACGCCGTAGGCGGCGCGGACGGCTTGTATCTGCGTATTGCTGGCGAATCGCGCGCTTGGGTCTTGTGCGTCGCACTTGGAACCCGAACAAATCGAAGCGGCAAAGAAGTTGTGCGCCGTTTGAACATGGGCCTTGGCCCCTTCCCCGAAGTGTCCTTGGCCGAAGCGCGCGAGAAGGCCCGCGAACTACGCAAGCAGGTTCGCGAAGGTATCGACCCTTTGCAGGAGAAGCGCGAAGCCAAGGCACGCGACGCCAAGCAAGCCGCGAAGTCGAAGACCTTTGCCGAATGCGCCTTGGCATTCATCGAAGACAAGCGCGGCGAATGGAAGAACGAAAAGCACGTAGCGCAATGGCGAAGCACGCTTGAAACCTACGCCTTCCCGAAAATTGGCGCGTTGCCCGTCGCCGCAATCGACATTGACCTTGTGTTGCAAGTGCTTCGGCAGGAAGTGCCCACAAAGGAAGGCGGGACGGCGCAGCTTTGGCACGCGAAGAACGAAACGGCAAGCCGTCTGCGTGGCCGTATCGAAGCCGTCTTGGATTGGGCGAAGGTTTCCAAGTACCGCGAAGGCGAGAACCCCGCCGCATGGCAAGGCAACTTGAAGCACGCATTGCCAGCCCCCGGCAAGGTGCAGAAGGTCGAACATCACGCAGCATTGCCGTATGTCGAACTTGGCGCATTCATGGCCGAACTTCGGGAGCGTGAAGGCATGTCGGCGCGGGCGCTTGAGTTCGCCATTCTGACCGCCGCACGGTCGGGCGAAGTGCGCGGCGCAACATGGGCCGAAATCGACTTGAACGCGAAGACTTGGACGATTCCGGCAAGCCGCATGAAGGCCGAAAAAGAACACGAAGTTCCCTTGTCCGATGCCGCCGTCAAGCTGTTGAAGGCGCTTCCCCGCATTGTGGGCAATGAATACGTCTTCCCGGCACCGCGCGGCGGGCAACTGTCGGACATGTCGCTTACCGCTGTTTTGAAGCGCATGGAACGCGGCGGCTTGACGCAACACGGCTTCCGTTCGACCTTCCGTGATTGGGCAGGCGAAACGACGAATCACCCGCGCGAAGTCATTGAACACGCCCTAGCGCACCAACTGAAAGACAAAGCCGAACGCGCCTACCAACGCGGCACGCTTTGGCCGAAGCGCGTTCATCTGATGGCCGATTGGGCGAACTATTGCGGGCAAGTTGCCGCAAGCAACGTCGTAGAACTCAAGCAAGGGGCGGCGTAATGAACCGCCCCGGGTTTCAAGGAGGCTGATTGGTTTAAGTTGACACCTCTGTCGAGGTGTTGCTGACGGCGAGTTGCCGCCAGTAGTTTGCCTCAGCTTCTGCGGGAGGGATGCCCCCAATCGGCGT